>CANHEE010000123.1 GCA_947459655.1 Lewinellaceae bacterium | reverse complement strand
CGTAGAGAAATTGATTCTTTCCATGGATACCATTTATGACGTTCTGACCGCCCTTGAAAAAATTGGCCAGATTACAGATATGCCGATTGAATCCGAAAGTGGTTTCAATTTTGAAAATTGTGATACAGGCAAAGGTATGAGCGTAGAACTGAAAAACCTTAGCTATCAGTTTTCAGACAGCAATCATCCGATATTAAATAATCTTGACATCAACATCGCAGGTGGCGAGAGTGTGTGTATTTCCGGTTACAACGGCTCAGGAAAGTCGACTTTGATTAAAGTCATTGCAGGTTTGTTTGAGCATTATCAGGGACAGTTGTCTTATAACGGACTCCCGGCCAGTGGTTTTCTGCCTTCCAGTTTGCGTGCAAGAATTGGCGACCTAAGTTCAAAAGAAGACATTTTTAATGGAACTGTACTAGACAACATCACGCTCGGCAACAAAGGAATCAGCTTTCAGGATGCGGTAGAGGCTGCCAAAAAGGCGGGCGTTCACGCCTACATTTTGTCACTTCCGCAAGGCTATCAGACCGAACTGCTCCCACTTGGCAGAACCTTGTCGAGAACACTCAGAACCAAAATCGTGCTATCCAGGAACATCGCCTGCAAACCCTCACTATTTGTTATTGAAGACATTTTGAATCAACTGGAAAGGCAGGACAGGGATAAAGTTATTGACTTGTTAACAAACAAACAGAACACCTGGACAATGGTAGCAGTGAGCAACGACCCTTCATTCGCAGCAAAATGCGACAGGGTCCTGATTTTATCAGAGGGTGAAGTCGTTGCAGAGGGTAAATTTGAACAATTAAAGAACAATGAACACTTTTTGAAAGTGTTTAACCCATAGGAAAAGCCGATGCTGAATATATCTCCTGAAAATATTAGAGAACTTTTCAATCAAAAGGATTACCGCTCCTTTGACAGCACAGGGTTGCCTCCTGCAAGCAAAATGTTTGCCAGATGGATGCAGGTCCTATTTGTGTTGATTCTCATCATCCTGTTCCTGCCCTGGACCCAAAACATCAGGGCGAAAGGCAAGCTCACCACAAAGACACCTGACCAAAGACCTCAAACAATACAGTCCACCATCGCAGGTCGCATTGAAAAATGGTATGTTAGAGAAGGCCAGCTCGTGAAAAAGGGAGACACCATTGTTTTCCTTTCGGAGACAAAAGTAGACTATTTTGACCCTCGCATTGTTGAACGAACAGGTGAACAGGTGGATGCCAAACAATCCTCTATTGGATCTTACGATAGCAAGGCAAAGGCGCTTGATGAGCAGATTATCGCTTTTCAAGGTGAACTGAAAAACAAAAAAGACCAGCTCGTCAACAAAGTCAATCAGGAAAAACTCAAAATAGAAATTGCCAGAAACGAACTTGAGGCTGCGAAAATCAATGCCAATATCGCAGAAAAGCAGTTGCAGCGTACAAACGAACTATACGACAAAGGCCTGAAGAGTCTTACCGAACTTGAGGAGAAAAAAATGAAACGGCAAGAAACGCAGGCCAAACTGGTAGGTGCACAAAACAAACTGGACGCTTCACTGCAGGAACTTGATAATGCCAAAATTCAACTTAGCGCTGTAGAAAACGAATACCTGGGTAAAATTGCGAAAGCCAATGCAGAAAAATACAGCACCTTGTCAGACAAATTTGAAGCGGAAAGCTCGGTCAGCAAACTGAAAATTCAGTACGATAATTACGTGAAGCGTAATTCATTTTACTACATCGTCGCACCACAGGATTGCTATGTTGTGAAGGTAATGACACCAGGAATTGGCGAAACAGTGAAAGAAGGACAGGAAATAGTCAGTATCCTGCCTGCCCATTACGAATTGGCCGTTGAAATGTATGTTGATCCCGTTGACCTACCGCTGATTGGCATGGGTAGGCATGTCAGATTTATCTTTGACGGATGGCCTGCATTTATTTTTTCTGGATGGCCAAACAAGAGCTTTGGAACCTATGGTGGCTCAATTTATGCCATTGACAATTTTATCAGCAGCAATGGTAAATACAGGATACTGGTTGCACCGGCACCATCAGACATTCCATGGCCTACCGCACTGCGTCCAGGGAGCGGTGCTCAGGGCATCGCACTCTTGAATGATGTACCTGTTTGGTATGAATTGTGGCGACAACTTAACGGATTTCCGCCTGATTTTTACAAGGATGGCGAGGAAAAGGAAGAGAAAGACAAAAAGTAAATCCAACTGAAGAAATTGAAAATATCTCCCATCTTTTTTGCTGTTTTTCTTTTGCTCCCTTTGGCAGTAAATGCACAGAGTATCCTTGGTCAAAAGGAGTTTCTGGTGATAGTGCGTTCCAACCACCCTGTTTCCAAACAGGCGGAGCTGCTCAATAGGTCTTTTCAGGCCGAAAAACTGATCGCGCGAGGTGGATTTGAACCCAAACTAACGGCAGATGTTGACCAAAAGACATTTGACGGGAAAAATTATTTTACCGCAGGTGATTACGCATTAAAAGTGCCAAGTTGGTACGGACTTGAGTTCAAGGCAGGTTACAAAACCCTAACAGGACTTAACCTCAACCCTGCAGATGAATTACCTGTGGCTGGCCAGGGTATTCTAGGCATTGGAGCTTCGCTCATTCAAAATCTACTCATCGATGAGAGAAGAGCGACTTTGAAAAAAGCCGCATTGCTGAGGGATTTGAATGCGGCAGAACGTAGAAATATACAGAACGAACTGTTGTATGAAGCCGGAAAAACATACTGGGAGTGGGTACTCAATTACAATCAAATCAGAGTTTTTGAGGAATCGGTCAGACTGGCAGAAGTGCGTTTTGAGGGCGTTAGGCAGCAATTTTTTCTGGGTGACAAAACTGCATTTGACACAACAGAGGCAAACGTACTTGTTCAGGACCGCCAAGTTGAGCTGAGTGAGGCTATGCTTGAATATAAAAATGCAGGACTTCGGCTATCTGCATTCCTGTGGACCGACAATGGCATTCCTTTGGAAATAAGTGACAATACAATTCCCCCGAAAATGGAGGAGTTCATTGCCGTGACGCCTGCAGATTTCAATACTGAAATAGATGAAAACAGGTCACAGATCAAGGTCAGTCATCCCGCTATTGTTGCGTTGGAGTACAAAATCCGACAGCTTGAAATTGACAGAAAATTAAAGCGCGAAAAACTAAAGCCGCAACTTGACCTTTCGTATAATTTTCTTGGAAATGGTCTTAATCTGGCCGGAAAGGACCAGGTATTGCTCAACAACTACAGTTTGGGGTTACATTTCAATTCGCCTCTGGTTTTTAGAAAAGCGCGCGGTGAGGTTGAATTGGCAAACATTAAAATTTCAGATTCCAGATTTAAGCAACAGCAGAAAACACTGGATCTTGAGACAAAACTGCTTGCCTTCTATAATGAGTATAGTACCACTGTGCAACAGCTGAACACCTATAATAAGGTAGCAGAAAACTATAGCGTGCTGCTCGACGGAGAAAATGAGCGCTTCAAAATTGGAGAGAGCTCAATATTCCTTCTGAATTCCAGAGAGCGCAAAGTCATAGAAGCGAGGCTGAAACTCAATAAATTGAATATACAGTTGGAAAAACTAAAACTATCAATTGAGTTTGCCAAAGGCACTCTGGCTGGTCAGTGATTCTTTTTCCTGAGGAAAGGAGCCTTCAACTGAGACAAGAAATTGGTCGGATAATGCTCGACATCTTCAAAACCCAGTGGCGTATTTGCATTCTCATTTGGTATATATGCTGTTCCGAACAAGTAGTCCCACAAGCTAAGACTCAACCCATAATTCACCCCTTTGCTACCTTCCGGAAGGTATTTTGCATGGTGCCAAAGGTGCATGATGGGGTTGTTCAGAATGTACCTGAAAGGTCCGTAAGTAAGGTTCAGATTTGCATGGTTGAGGTGACCGATTGCTACTGCGATGATGTGAATAATGAAGAAATCCTGCAAACCGAAACCAATCATGGCAAGCGGTATGTATTGTAATGTTTTATAAATGATGTTTTCCATGAAATGGTAGCGCATATGTGCAGCAAATCCCATCTGCTCAACCGAGTGGTGTACCTTATGAAACTCCCACATCCAGTCTACATGGTGCAACAATCGATGTATATTCCACTGTATAAAATCTGCAATGACAAACATCAGTAGCAACTGCATCCAACCCGGCAGCATTCCAACCTGAATGGCCACGATATTTTCTACTCCGAAAATACCCAGAAAGTCGTTAAATGCCTGAACCCCAATATTAGAAATGGCATTGAATCCAATCAGGGAAAAAATAAAAAAATTGAAAAACATATAAAACAAATCCAACCAGAAATCTCTCCGCACGGGGTTCTGGTCCGTTCTCCATGGAAAGGCCATTTCCAGAATCCAAACCAGCAAAGACAATCCAATCAGCCAGTAGAAGTAGTTGTGCCAAGAGGGATGCAATATCTCGCTCCGCAGATAATTTGCATAACCGTAAAAACTGTTGTACGCAAGATCAAAGTACCTATTCATTTTCGGGATTTATTTTTACCAAAAAGCTAATTATCAATAAGATGAAAGGAAGCCCATGCATGAGAAGATCGAGCCAGTCCAATGTCTGCATACCCACGGCACCTCCAGCAACCCATTTCAGCTTACCCCAAATATGGGGCTCAGGAAAAAAAGGCGCAAGACCGAGTGTTAAACTGGCCAAGGCAACGCAAGGCAGCAATTCTTTAAGCTTTTTCATTTTGCGAAAATAAGCGATTGATCTTCAAAAAATAATTGAAGTTGATATTTTTAAAGGCCGACCTAAGCAATTTTGATACAGCGTTATTTCTTCCGCGAGGCCTACTCCTGAGGCATTTTATGTTCCTAATAACTTTCCGGAGGCTATTGTTCAATTGATGTATATAAATTACTCACTAAAAACTGAAATTGTGTATTTTATGTCTTTGGTCACATTTTTCCATTGATCCGTCCGAAACGGCGCAAGCGGAAACCCTTCGTTGTTGAATACACTGCACTCGGAGGCATCACCCATCCATCCATAATGTACTGCTACCGGATTTTTAACCTTGTCGCTGTAAACCAGTATTTTATTGCCAAAAATTTCTGCCTTTGCAAAATAAAAAACCTGATCCTCCCCTGCTATTTCAAAGCCTCTTATGTAACCGTACTTGTCGGTCGTCTTCAATCCTGAGCCTAAATGCTCAAAAGTAAGTTCTATTTGCTCCCCTACCTGACGCATTGATTTGAAGACAGGACCTGAACATATGCGCGGTTTTTCATAATTGTTGTGCAGTGCCATTGCCGCCAGTCGCTCTCCTACTGTTTTTTTATCCGTAGGGTGAATATCATTTGGGCTTCCGACATCTGTTGTGACACACATTCCGGTATTGGGCATGGCGAGTGCCATTGACTGCGCCTCACGCAATTCTGCCCACGCGCAGCCTTCATTGCTGTTGCCCTTGTTGTTGAAAGAGGACAACTGTACAAAATAGAAGGGAAAATTACCCTGCTGCCATTTCCTGCGCCAGTCTGCTATCAAAAGTGGAAATGCCTTCCTATACTGGTATGCACGCAAAACATTTGATTCGCCCTGATACCAAATTACGCCTTTGATCGCAAAAGATGTAATGGGATTAATTATGGCATTGAAACAAAGTGAGGGAAGTAAATTTTCGGCAGAAACCCTTTTCACACTTTCTACCTGGTATTTCCAATTACCACTGAGCGGTACAATGTTTTTGCCAAATCTCAGCACCATATCAGAAGCCTCACCACGAATTCCACCACTACCTCCGTTGTCGGTAATGCGGATAGCAATCGTGTTCTTGCCGGACTTCAAAACGCCCTCCGATATCCGATATCTTCGCGGAATCCCCCACTCTGAAGTGCTTCCCACCTGTACTCCGTTGATATATGTAATCTCCTGATCTTCAATCTGCAGCAGATTCACTGTCGCGCTCTGACGAGACAGTGAATCGGGCAACTCGAAGGTTTTCCTGAACCAGACTACACCGTCCAATTCACCAAGCTCATGCTGCTCCCAAATGCCCGGCAATTTCATTTCCGGCCATTTTTCATCACTGGTGATTATTTCGGAAAAATGTGCTGCATTTGGTGTAATTCTGATTCCCTTGATTTGCTTTATTCGGTTTACGACAGGACGCACCATAATAGCGTTGAGCGAATCCATCGTCATTTTAGGATATTTGTCCACTTCTGCACGAAATTCATCGCTTGCTTCCATGGCATCGCGACTCATCCAGGTTTCAATGTTGGTTCCACCCCAGCTGGCGTTTATCAGCCCTATTGGTATTTTTAGCTCCTCTGACAATTTTCTGGCGAAGGAGTAGCCAACTGCTGTAAATTCACCCACAGTTGTGTTACCGCAAATTTGCCAGTTGCCCGATTTGATGTCGTTTTGAGGTTCGGAATCAATTTCTTTTGGTACCCTGATGTGACGAATCAGGGAATTCTTTTCATCCGCTATCTCCTTAGCGGCATCCTTGCTGCTGCTCACTTTCCACTCCATGTTGGACTGCCCGCCACAGACCCAAACCTCTCCTACGAGTACATTTTTGTATCGACTGGTACCATCGGATACGACAACGAGTTCATAGGGTCCACCCGCTGGCTCTGCCTGCAAGACAATTTTCCAGTTACCCTGTCGGTCGGCGGTGGTTTTCACTTGCTGACCATTAAAAAACACCTCTACTCTTTCCCGGGAATTCGATTTGCCCCATACCGGTATCGGCATATTTCGCTGCAAGACCATATTGTCACCGAAAATACGAGGCATGATGACTTTTGCGTAAGCGCTGGTTTGTAAAAAAAAGAGAAGAATAAAGGTTACTGGTATATTTTTCATCTTGGTTGAATTCAGAAATCCGCAGGTAAAAAGAGGTGATACACAAATATCAAGTACTTACCTGACAAGAGGTAAAAGTAGCTACTCCGAACCAAATTGAAAATATCTTCTCGGTGTTTTGTTTCCCTCTAAGGGAACAATAAAATGATTAAGGACAATTATTAGCCGTCAGACGACGGTTTTTCAGTTAAAAATGCTGATATTGTGACGGCTGGGGACAATTAACCGAAACGTATCAACAGACTTTTATCCAATCGAAAAAGCGACCCTGAAAATGGAAAAACCGCAATTTGATTACGACTACATTATCATCGGCAGTGGCTTCGGCGGTTCTGTTTCCGCACTTCGACTTTCAGAAAAAGGCTACAGGGTTTTGGTGATTGAAAAGGGAAAATGGTTTAACGAGGAAAAGGATTTCCCAAAAACCAACTGGAATCTGCGCAAATGGCTTTGGTTACCTGCACTCGGACTGCAAGGCATGTTTAGGATGAATTTCTTCCGACATGTGGCCGTTCTGAGCGGCGTTGCCGTCGGTGGAGGCTCCGTTGTTTACGCCAATACGCTCCCTGTTCCAAAAGCCGGTTTTTTCAACAGTGGCCACTGGAATGGTTTGGCAGACTGGGAACAAGAACTCGCGCCCTTTTACGAGGTTGCAAAGAAAATGCTTGGTGCAGAGACACATCCGTACATGAGTCGAAGCGACAAGGCCATGTTGACACTCGCAGAGGAAATGGGTAAACCAGACGCCTTTCGCAAAGCAGATGTCGCCGTGTATTTCGGAAAACCGGGCATTACTGTACCCGATCCATACTTTGATGGCAAAGGTCCCGACAGGACAGGTTGTACACTTTGCGGAGGCTGTATGCTGGGGTGCCGCTTCAATGCGAAAAACACCTTGGATAAAAACTACCTGTGGCTCGCACTGCAGCAGGGAGCCCAAATAATGGCCGAAAAACAAGTCTATGATGTCATTCCCCTTGGGGGAAAAGGTGAAAACGGCTACGAAATTCACTTCAAGGATTCCCTTTCATGGTTTCCAAAACGGCAAAAGCTGAGAACAAGAGGTGTTGTCTTTGCGGGTGGCGTGTTGGGAACACTTGAGCTTCTACTCAAACTTAAACAGGACAATCTCCCCTTGCTTTCTGATGAGCTGGGCAAAGGACTGCGAACCAATTCTGAAAGCCTAATTGGCGTGACCACTTTTGATAAAAATGCCTCTTTTTCTGAGGGTATTGCCATAGGTTCCATTGTTGAAATTGACCAGGACAGACATATTGAACCCGTCAAATACTCTGAAGGGTCTGGTTTCTGGAGAATTTTCATGGCACCGATGGTCCATGGCAAAAGTATTTTTACACGTTTTTTCAGGATGTTGAAAGACATGGTTCTGCACCCAGTAGACAATTTCAAGGTGTTTTTTGTCGACAACTGGAGCAAAAGAACCCATATTTTGCTGTACATGGAAAGTATTGAATCAACACTGAGGTTGAAACGCGGCAGCTCCGGATTCATGACCACCAGCGTGGAAGCTGGAAAGGCCCCAACCGCTTTCAATCCAAAAGCGAGGGAAATAGCAAAAAAGATGGAAAAAATCGTCAATGGAAAGGCCATGGTCATGAGTACGGAAACCCTTCTCGGAATACCCACCACAGCACATATCCTCGGAGGCGCCTGTATGGGCAAAGATGATACATCGGGCGTAATCGACAGCAAAAACAGGGTTTTTAACTATGAAAACATGCTGATTTGCGACGGCAGTGCACTGTCTGCCAATCCGGGAGTCAATCCCAGTTT
>CANHEE010000122.1 GCA_947459655.1 Lewinellaceae bacterium | reverse complement strand
GAAGTTTTGGGCCGCAAAATATACATTACCGACTTTGGTTTTGAGATTGCCGCTGCAGCAGAAAACATCATCGAGCAGGTCAATGCCATCAACTATAAAACCATGGCATACAGGGGGCAGTTGTCTGGAAAACTTAAAATTGCCATCGCATCAACCGGAAAATACATCATGCCTTTTTTTCTGGCAGATTTTATGAATGAACATGCCGGTGTTGAACTGCTGATGGATGTTACCAACCGGACTGCAGTTCTGAGGAGTCTGGAAAACAATGAGGTTGACTTTGCATTGGTATCGATAATGCCCAATTCACTGAATGTTGAGCAATTGGATTTACTACAGAACAAATTATACCTGGTAGGACAAACTGGTCAGCTTGCATCAGAAATGAAAAATGATACCGATGTCTTTAGGAGTCTGCCGGTAATTTTCAGAGAAAAAGGCTCTGGGACCCGCCAGACCATGGAGCAGTACATCAGTAATCACGACATTAAAATCACAAAAAAAATGGAGCTGACCTCCAACGAGGCAGTCAAACAAGCAGTGCTTGCCGGACTGGGCTGCTCTATTATGCCACTGATCGGAATTAAAAATGAACTACACAACGGCGAAATTCAAATCATTCCTGCAGAAGGCCTCCCCATCAAAACGACCTGGAGCCTGATCTGGCTGAAGGGAAAAAAGCACGCTCCAATTTCGTCGGCACTGCTCGCCTACCTTCGGGTTGAAAAGGAAAACATCGTAAGAGAAAAATTCAACTGGTATGAACAGTATTAGACCGCTCAACGGATACTCCTTTATGCTTCTTCCTCCATGGCAGGTGGAAGAAGTTTGTACATCACAGGGGTGACCAATCTCGAAAACAAAGTTGATGAGATTAGTCCGCCAATCAGTACCAGCGCCAGCGGAGAGTACAGCGGATTGAACTCTGCTACCAGTGGGATAAGTCCACCAATTGCCGTTAGTGTGGTCAGTACGATGGGCACGAAGCGTATTTCACCGGCCTCCAGTATCGCTTCATCCAGACTTTTACCCTCTTCCCGGAGCTGATTGGTAAAGTCGACCAGTAGAATCGAGTTTTTTACTTCTATCCCCGCTAATGCTATAAATCCGATGACGGCCGTAAAAGAGAACGGCAGATTCCATGCCCAAAGCATAAATATCGCACCGATGATTCCCAGCGGAATGACCGAAAGTACAATAAGAGTACTCTTGAAAGTGCCGAATTCCAGGATCAAAATACTGATGAAGGCAAAAACGGTAATCAATATGATAATGCCGATGCCGTTGAAACTGCGTTGCTTGCTTTCCTTTTCGCCAAATGCCTGGTAGGAGTAATTTTTTGGAAACGGATATTTTTTTAGCTGCGCCTCAATGGCATTATTGACATTTTCCGTAAGAAAGCCTGTCTTCGCAAAAGCCGAAATAGCTGCATAGCGATCAAATTTGAAGTGTTTGATTTGGTTTGTGGAAGTTTCCATCTGAATATCCGCAACCTGTCGCAACGGAATGGATAGTCCGGTCAGATTGTTCACGCTCAGTTTATTAAGCACCTCCAGTCCTTTTTGCCCTTCCTCTGCAGGTACACTGATGTTGATGTTGTATTCATCGCCATCTTCCTCTCGGTATTTGCCGATATTGATGCCGGCGATGCCAAGCCGTACTGTTTTGTCAATGTCAGAAGTTGGAATTCCCAACATGCCTGCCTTGTCTTTGTTGATGACCACGCGCAAGTCAGTGGGCAGACTTCTCAGCGGATTGCTCGTGTAAATTGTCCCTTCGGTTTCACTGACGATTTTTTCCACATCAAAGGCGATTTTCCGCAGGGTGTCGAGGTTTTCACCAAATATGCGGTACACCAGCGGTGCTTCCACAGGCGGACCCTGCTCAAAATCCTTAACCAGAATTTCTGCATTGGGGTATTTACCCAGCTGGTCTCGAAGCGAATTGATGATGCGGATTTTCTCCTTTTGTTCGGTTTTCGATTTGAGTTGTACGAAAATCTGAGCAAAATTTCCGGCCTCTACATGTTGCAGTACATTGTAGTAAATCTGCGGATTTCCCTTACCAACGTTCGTTGTAAAGCTTTTTAGTTCAGGGATGGTTTTTATGATGCGCTCTATTTCAGCGCTGACACGATTGGTTTCCTGGATATTGGTACCCTCAGGCATATTGATGTCCACCATGAACATTGGTTTCTCTGAAAGTGGGAAAAGACTAAAGCCCATACCTCGGCTCATCCATACCGATCCCAAAAAAATAAGAAGCGCTGCAAAAAGGGTGGTTTTGGGGTATTGCAATGCCTTGAACAGCAATTTTGAGTAGGAGCCACTGATGGCTCTTTTGAGCAACTGCAAAAAAATATTTCCCTCCGGATTTTCGTGCGTGGCCAGTATTCTGCTCGACAAAAAGGGCACAATGGTCAACGAAATCAGCATGGAGGCAAAAATAGTCGTGACCACAGCCATCGGCAGACTGCGGATAAAAGCTCCTGAACCTTCTGGTAAAAAAATGAGAGGCATGAATGCCACGATGAGGGTAGCGGTACAACCCACTACAGCGAGTGTAATCTGTTTGGTGGCCGCAATTGCTGCCTTCCGTTTGGAGTAGCCTTCCCTGAGGTAGCGTTCGATGTTTTCAACCACCACAATGCTGTCGTCGACCAGAATGCCAAGGGAAATGATCATCCCGACAATGCTCAGCTGGTTGAGTGAATAGCCGAAATAATTCAGCATGGTGAGTCCCATCGCCAAAGACAGCGGAATGGATATCATGACCACCAGTGAGGCACGGAAACCAAGCGGAAGAAGTGTCAACAGTACCAATGCTATCGCGATCCCAAAGTCTTTGGCAAAACGAAACAGTCTGGTTTTTACGGACTCACCCTGGTCAAAAACTTTTTCCAGTACGATGTTTTTAGGCAACTGTTGCTGAAAAACTGCTACACATTCCTCAACTGACTTGTTGGTATCAAAAATGTTCTGATTGTCTTTCTGTGAAACCGATACAAACATCGCCCGGTGGCCGTTGTACCTGCCGATATGCGTTTCATCCTCGTAGTTGAATCCAATCTCAGCCACATCTCTCAGATAAACGACCTTACTGCCATATGAGCCAATAATCGTGTTCCTGATTTCCTCCAGCGACTTGTAGTCCCCATCGGTTTTAACATTGAACTTCTTGGAATTTATACTGATACTGCCTGCGGGAATGTTTACATTTTCACTCTGTATAGCACCTATTACTCTTGCCGCGGCGAGTTTGTAGTACGCGAGCTTGGCAATATCCAGATTGATTCTTACCTGCTGTTTCGCGTAAGCCCAAAGTTTTACCTCTTTAACCTGCTTGATTTTTTTCAGCTCGTCTTTCATCAGGTTGGCCTGTGTAAGCAACGCCTCGCCTGCTGCATTTTCACTGATTAGAGCGTACTGATAGATGTTTACATCTGAAGCCGTTACTTTGCGCACATCAAGTGCGTAAAGGTCTCCCGGCAACTCGCTGCGCAGTCCGTTGATTTCCCGTACGACCTCCTGGTACTTTTCAGCGGGATTGACACCAAATTTGAATTCAACGATGACTACTGCAACGCCGTCGGACATGGTTGAAAAAACCCTGCCCAGATTTTCAAACTGGTTGACCTTGCCCTCTATGGGATTGACCACCAGTTTTTCCATATCAGCAGCGCTCGTGCCGGGATAAACAATGGTGACAATAAAGGAGGGTGCCTCAAAAGTAGGGTCTTCGTTTTTGGGCATGTTCAGCAGGGAATAAATGCCCAGCGAAAACAGTGCAATGAAGACAATCAGCGTGAACTGGTACTTTTTGACGGCGTATTCGGAAATATTCATAAGCTTGACTACACATCTCAGTAGATATGTCTAGGTTGTCTATTCGTAAATTACCTTGTTCCAGAACCTAATGCCCAGACTAAGTTCAAGGGATAAATTTTTGAAGCCATTGGTAAAAACCGAGCTCGCTATACCGGTATTAGGCGTTGTGCCCAGATTGGCAAATCGGTACTGAAAAGAGAAATCAGGAGAAATTCTAAACTCAAGAAAACCGGTAACGAGTTCGGAAAAAGGCCGCTCCAAACCACCTCCGATATCCATCCCCCAATTGAATCGACGGACATAGTTGGAAAACATCGTATTGTTGATCTGCTGCTGCTGTTTGGGGTTTTGTACATCCAGATAAGGCAGATTGGTCTTCGCAGTGAATTCGCCCCGCATACCAAACAGATAATAGTATTTCAAATCATTCGTATAGTCGTATTTCTTTTTCATCCCGAAAGACAGGGAAATGTTGTGAAATACGGAAGGAATGGAAACAGTCCTAAAGGTGGGTGTTAGACTCAGCGGTGTAAAGCGAGGCGCAATACCGCGTGCATGGTAGCCTACTGCCGCATAAAGTGAACTGTTTTCGTTGCCGCCGCCCTCGATAAACGCAACACCATGATAGCGAAACAGCGGACTTGTTCCACCCCGCATTCCCATGGACGGACCCAGTTTAAAGCCCCATTGCATACCCCCAACAAGAGGTTCATCCTGTGCGCACAACACCGATGTGATAAAAACACCTAGCACAATCAGCAGCGCAAGTTTTTTCATTTTCATCTCTACCCGAATTTTTCAGATTTCAGGTGCCAAATTACAATATTTTTCAGGATTGAATGGTTTATGTTTGCAGGAAAGCACTGCACCCATTGATTTTTTTTCCTGAATTTTAAACCAAAACAGGCACCAAATGTCATATTGCCATAATAATGAATACGCCGATTGGCATTGCAGAAAAATCACTAAAACCCATAAAATTTTACACATCATGAAGAAGGTAAATGGAGTTTCTATTTTTTCAATACTCGCGATTGCGGTATTATTTTTCACTGCCTGTAAAAAGGATAGTGTTCTTGACACGGTAGACAATTTGGTTACGGGCCAGGATCTCAGTACGATCCAGACCATCATGGAAAACGATGAAGATGAGATTCTAGGAGATGAAATCGGATTCAGGGGAGGCGCCTGTGTCGTCAAAACGTTCTCATCAGCCACCGGTGTCTATCCGCAAACCATCACCCTTGATTTTGGTGCAGGTTGCGAAGGCAAAAATGGCCACATTAGAAAAGGAAAACTGATTGTCAACATCAGTGCCGACCCGAAAACCACAGGAGCACTCGTCGTCATCACGCCATCCGATTTTTTTGTTGACGACATCAAGGTGGAGGGCACCAGGACCTGGACGAATTTGGGAGTAGATGCTTCGGGCAACAAGTCACTCTCCAGGACAGTAGTCCGCGGAAAACTGACTTTTCCGGGTGGTAAAACCGCCACTTTTGAGGGTACTGAAAAAATTGTCCAAAAGGCCGGAGCTTCAACCAAATTGAACAAATTAGATGATGAGTATGAAATCACGGGCTCCAGATCTGGTGTGAACCGCAATGGCAAGGAATACAGCGCAATCATCAGTGTGCCGCTGCTGAAAAATGGTTCCTGTCCCTATGTCGTGAGGGGTGTAATCAATATCACCAAAGAGGGAAGCTCTCGTTCACTCGATTATGGTACGGGCACTTGCGATAGCGAAGGAATTCTTACCCTGGCCAATGGCAACACAAGAATAATTCAGTTGAAGAGATGGTGGTAATACATTGTTGAGTAATTTTTAAAGCCGAAAAAAATCCTGTCGGGGAACAAAAACTCCCGGACAGGATTTTTTATCTGCCAACTTTTCCGTAGAAACATGGAATAGTTGATTGTTGTCATGTACCTCACTCATCAGCATCTTCCAGCGTATCGGTCAACTCCTTGGGTAGCATCTTGGAATTCCTTGCACCAAGGTCCCTGACCCGTTCGGCCTTTCCGATTAGCGTGTCTCCTGGACGTTTGGCAGTACTCAGTTTGTTCATGGCATCTCCATAGGCATCTTTTGCTGCGTCCAGTCGCTGACCGATTTTCCTTAGGTCTTCTACAAAATCCACAAATTTATCGTAGAGTAGCCCACTTTGTTTGGCAATTTCAATGACATTCTGTTTCTGCTTGTCCTGTTTCCATAAAAAGGAGACTGTCCGCATCGTCGCAAGTAGGGTAGAGGTGGTAACAAGTACTATATTCTTTTCCAGAGCTTCTGTAAATAAATCCTGGTCTTCCTGAAGTGCGGCGGTAAATGCAGGCTCGATAGGTATAAACAACAGGAGGTAATCCGGTGAATTGATCTGATAAAGCTGCTGGTAATTTTTGCTGTACAGGTTCTTGATATGACTTCTGATGCTGTCCCTATGCAGTCGGAGTTGTATTTTGCGTTGCTCTTCATCGGTCTCATGGAAGTACCGCTCATAAGCGACCAACGAGACTTTTGAGTCGATCACGAGCTGTTTGTTGTCCGGCAGATTGACGATATAATCTGGTTGCTTTTTTTGCTGCTGTTCGTCTGTAAAGCTTGCCTGTGGGATGTAGTGGATGCCTTTACTGAGTCCTGCTTTCTCGAGAATCAACTCAAGCCGGAACTCTCCCCAGTTTCCCTGGGCCTTGTTGTCGCCTTTGAGTGCGAGTACCAGATTTTCTGCATCTTTGCTAAGCTGTGTGTTCAGCACCCGCAGCTGCTCAATCTCGCTTTTCAACGTATGCCGTTCGCGACTTTCGTCCATGTATTTCTTCTCAATACTCTCCTCAAAGGCCTTGATCTTTTCCTTGAGCGGTTGAAGAATCTGTTCCATCTGCTGCCCGTTGCTGCGAACAAACTTTTGGCTTTTTTCCTCCAGCAATCTGTTGGCGAGATTTTCAAACTGGTTTTGAAACCGCTTCTCAAGTTCGCTTAGTGTGCTGATCTGTTCATTCAATTGCTTCTCCAGGAACTGCTTTTCTGACCTTAGGGTGGCTATTTCTGTGTCTTGTCCACGGATAATCTGCTCTTTTTGCTGCTGTTGTCCGTTCAGCGTTTCATAGCTGAGCATCAGCTGCTCGTAGGCATCTTTGGAAACATACCTCGAAATGAGTTCATTGCTGCCAGTGCCGTTGCTTTCCCAAAGGACCCTGAAGAAAACCCATCCCAAAGTCAGTCCGGCGATTAGTCCGTAAAGCAGCATCAGTAAATCGTTGTTGTCCATAATTAAAACATTTTGTGCTGCAAATATAGCCCAATTAAAACAATTATTAGGTAAAATTCAAAAAATCATATTTGATTTGTATTTCTTGGAGGAAGTTTTTACTTTTGCGCCGGAAACCAGTAAACATCATTCAAAAAAATATACAATATGAATACTCCGGCGCAAACTCGTAAATACTGGATATACACAGCTATCTCAACTGCAGTAATGTGCGGTCTTCTGGTGGTCTATCCAGAGTGGTTCTGGGTGGCTTTGCCATTTGTACTGACCAGTCTGGTTAAAGCATTTGATGCCATATAACGGTACTTAACCTGAGCAGACTCCTATTTTCTGATGCAACTGAAAATAGGAGTTTTTTTTTACCAAATTCACTCGAAAAGATGAAAGTCGTGTTCATGGGTACGCCCGATTTTGCGGTTCCAACGCTGGATATCATTCTCAAAAACGGTTACGATGTGGTTGCTGTTGTAACAGCCACAGATAAAATGGGCGGTCGCGGTGGTAAGGAGAAAATCGAGTCTGCGGTTAAAAAATATGCTTTGGCCCATAATATTCCCGTGCTTCAACCTGAGAAATTGCGCGACCCCGGTTTTGTGGAGGCACTGAGATCTTTTAAAGCCGATTTGCAAGTGGTGGTCGCTTTCAGAATGTTGCCCGAAATCATCTGGAACATGCCGCCGCTCGGTACAATGAACCTCCACGGATCGTTGCTGCCTGCCTATCGCGGTGCGGCACCCATCCACTGGGCAGTCATCAACGGAGAGAAGGAAACAGGTGTAACCACCTTTTTTCTCAGACACGAAATCGATACCGGCGACATACTGATGTCAAGCCGTATTCCCATTGGTGAAAACGAAACCACAGGCGAGTTGCACGACCGAATGATGCACGTCGGTGCGCAAACCGTTTTGGAGTCGCTTTGGAAAATACAAAACGGCAATTACCAACTCATCAGGCAGGATAATGCCAAAGCCAGCCATGCCCCCAAACTTTCGTTTGAAATGGCCGAAATTGATTTTCATAAAACGACCCGAGAAGTTTTTAATTTTATCCGCGGTATGTCACCTCACCCCGCCGCCTGGACCCGTCTGAACGGCGAGGTTCTCAAGGTCTTTATGGCGAAGTTGGTTGATGCACCGCTTTCAGATAAGCCCGGGGCCTTTGTCAGCAAGGGCAAGGATGGCATCTGGGTCAGCTGCGCCGATGGGTATGTATCACTTGTGGACGTTCAACTACAGGGAAAAAAGCGAATGCCGGTACGGGATTTTCTGAATGGTTACCAGCAAAGTATCGGTGCCAAATAAAGCAGAATCGTTACTGGTTTTACCCCCACTTACCTTGACATGCCACAGCTTATTTATACTGTTTTGCGTAAACGCGGAGTCATTTAACTTCTTTTAAGACATTGAATTTCAGTCATTTGCTTTCACCTTTGTCTCGGTAAAAAAACAGTTAATGCGAGGTTAAATTTGTTAAATTCGCCTGAAGTGATGGCGCAAGACTACTTTTTTTAGCAGATTGTCATACCTTTGCGCGTTATTTTTGCAAGGCATTCATCCCTTCCCCTCGTAATGCCTCGCAGAAAGGGAATCTTCAGCCTGAGCTTTTCAGGCCAATATTAACCAAACGAGAAAACAATTTTTAGTGCAG
>CANHEE010000121.1 GCA_947459655.1 Lewinellaceae bacterium | reverse complement strand
TTTTGTAAACAAGATGAAAAAAACGATTGTCTTTTTGTTGTTGTGCAATTTCTGCTCTGTTTTCGCACAGAAGGGTTATGAGATAAAAATCAAACTGGAAAATTACGACCAGAAAGAGCTACTACTCGGTTACCATTTTGGTGAGAAACAATACATTAAAGATACCACAAAGCTTGGCGCGGATGGTTTCTTTACATTTAAAGGGGATAAACCTTTGGATGGTGGAATGTACTTGGTAATCATGCTGCCGGACAAGAATTATTTTCAGGTAGTCATCAGTGACAAGGAACAGAATTTCATGCTTACCACCGATGCAAAAGATGCTGTTGTGAAGGCTAAGTTAAAAAATGCACCGGATAACGAGTTGTTTTTTGGCTACATGAACTGGTTGACAGAACGGCGAGAGGCTGCAGAAAAAATCAAGGAGAGCATGAAAAAAGACTCTGCCGATACCAAAAAGACCAAAGAATGGCAAGCGAAATTGGACAAAGTTGACAAGGACGTAAAAGATTACCAATGGGACATCATCAAAAAATACCCGGAAACCACTACCGCCGTACTCCTGAAAGGCTCAATGGATGTACCCATCCCTGAATTTACTGGTGAGGAAAAGGAGGTGCAGGAAAAGAAATACTGGTGGTACAAGGAACACTTTTTTGATCATCTGGATTTCAAGGACCCACGCATTATTCGTTTACCGGTATTGCCAAGTCGGGTAGATTACTACCTGAACAAGTACATTGTCCAGCATCCGGATACCATTTGTCAGGGTGTTGATAGAATCGTTAAAATGGCCAAGCCCAACAACGACCTCTACCGGTATTTCTTAATTCAGTTCCTTAATACCTACGCGAAATCAAATATTGTAGGCCATGATGCCATTTATGTTCACCTCGCACTGAATTATTACGACAAAGGTGAATGCCCATGGATTGACAAAGATGAACTTGATAAAATTGTAAAAAATGCAAAGGATCTTGAACCTACGCTGATTGGCAAAGTAGGACAGGATCTCATTCTTGAAAACCGTGATGGCAGTAAGACGAGAATGTACGATATTAAAACACCTTACACCATCCTGCTTTTTTGGGCGCCGGATTGTTCACACTGCCAAAAGGAAATGCCGGAGTTCATCAAGTTTGCAGAGAAATGGAACAACAAGGGTAAAGTAACTATGATTGGAGTCTGTAACAAGGTGACCGACAAGGTAAAAGATTGCTGGAGTTTTATTGACGAGCACCCGGGTATGGAAAAATGGCTTCAGTGCGCTGACACTTACCTGCTTTCCAAATACATAGAGAAATACTATATAAAGAGCACACCGCAAATCTATATACTTGACAAAGACAAGAAAATCATCATGAAGCGCATCGCTGGAGACCAGCTGGATAATGTCATGGAAGACATCATCAAAACAGATGAAGCCAGAATGGAAGATGAGCGGAAGGATAAAGAGAAAAAGAAAAAGTAGTTCATCCCTCGAACGAAGAAGCCGCCCCGGTATTCCGTAGGCGGCTTTTCAATATCCTGATAGGGCGTTATCTTACTATTTTACATGCTCTGCGATAACCCGGTTCAGCCACTTTAGCATGGCAAAAATCATCAGTCCTGCCACAAAAGTCAATCCGGTATTCATCAGGAAGTAGTATTCCTTGTTATCAAAGTTGTTCCACAATCCGGCAAGAACACCAGACATCTTGTTGCCGATTGCAGTAGCCAGCTGCCAACCACCCATCATCACCGCAGCAATGCGCGCAGGCGCCAGTTTAGATACCAGTGACAATCCCATTGGACTTAAGCACAACTCGCCAATAGTGACCACGCCATATGTGCCCACCAGCCACATTGGGGAGGCCTTTTCAAGTCCGTTGTGGCAAGCCCAGCAGGCAAAAACCATTACAAGGGATGAAAGGGAGGTTATCATCAGTCCCCAACCAATTTTTGTGGCGGTGCTTGGTTCCCGGTTTTTTCTCCTCATCCATGCAAAGAATGCGATGACCATAGGGGTGAAAATAATGATGAAAAACGGATTGATGGATTGGAATATTTCAGTGGAAATCAGACTGAGTTCTTGTCCGTCTGCAGGTAGTTTTTCCGGAGCATTAATAAAGTATGGGTGCGTGGTTTCAGCCTTGATTACCTTGCCATGTTCATCTTTTTCTGTCCTAAATGCGCTATCGTATTTAGGATAGTTGCCGGTAGCATTAGTGAGATTTTGCGTGAATCCAAAAACCTCTGCAGCAGGCACAACCGCAGTAGGAATTTCCCTGTTGGTATATCTCTCTGCCCAGCCGGTCAGCGCAGTACCGTTCTGCTTGAAGATGGCCCAGAAAAGTATCGCAACTGCGTAAATGGCCAGCAAAGCCTTGATGGGTTGCTTTTCATGTGCAGGCGCCGTCTTCAGAATGTTTAAAAAATAAGCAATCACCGGGAAGGTGAAAAACAGAAAGGCATCAGTGCTGTCGGAACTGAAGATATTTCCCGGTATGTACCACCCGATAATTCCGGAAAGTACTGCAGGAACCAGGATCACACCCAGGGTTGCTAGTAGACTTTTTTCTCCTTCCACCTGCACTTTTTTTGCGTCAGCATGCTCATAGTGTTTGTTTCCTGCAATAAAGGTGATTACCCCAAGGAACATCCCGCCTCCGGCACAGAGAAATGCGGCCCACCAGCCAAAATGTCCTCGCATATAGGCAGCAGCAAAATTGCAAATGAAAGCGCCAATGTTGATGCCCATATAAAAGATGTTGTATCCGATATCCTTTTTGGCCGAGTACTTGGGGTCATTGTATAAGTTGCCCAGCAATGTGGCGATGTTGGGTTTGAAAAAGCCATTTCCAATGACCATTACAATCAGCGAAAACCAAAGTGCATAATTGGTTGCATCGTTGGTGTCTATCCCGAAGCCAGAGCTGAAAAACAAAGTAATTTTGTCGGTAATACCAAGGCAACAATATCCTATGCCCATAAGTGTGCCTCCGATGATAATAGATTTACGATATCCCAGCAGTTTGTCTGCGACTATGCCTCCCAGAAAAGGGGTCAGGTAAGCTAGGGCGATGAAGGTGCCAAAAATATCAGTAGATTTGGAAGAAGCGAAACCAAGTCCGCCTTTGGCGGTGTCCTCCATGTAAAGTATAAATATACCTATCATTAGATAGTAGCCAAAGCGCTCCCATAATTCCGTTAGGAACAAATAGCGTAGTCCATAGGGGTGTTGTGCAGTAGTACTCATATCGTTGTATTTAATGTCGCCAAATGTAGAAAGATTTTTCTACACTTCAAATGTTTGTACTTTCTGTTGTTGGAGAAGCCTGTTGCAGCAAAAAGTCCCTGAACCGCAGCTCAGACCACATATGGCCATCGGTGCCGAAGCGGACGAATCCCGCATGTCCACCATGTTTACTGATTTCTAGGTGCAGGAATGGACTTTTTTCGGCAATATCACCAGGATAGCAATCTGCGCTGAGGATCGTGTCGTCAAGTGCCTGAAGCAAAAGGACCGGTACACTGATATTGGACAGGTAGGGAAGACTGCTCGCTTTACTGTGGTAGTCATCTGCATCTTGGAATCCAAATGCCGGTGCGACGTACACATTGGCAAAATCGCTCAGGTTTTTTGCTTTTTTTAATTGACTCATCTGCAATCTTTCAGGAAACTGTAATGCCTTGGGTGCAAGCAATTTTCGCACACCGATGTTAAAATTCAGAATGTAGTGCCTGTTCTTCCATTTTCTCATTTCAAGGTCACTACCCACTAAATCAACCGGAACAGACATCACTGCAGCACTTTTAATGATTTTTGCGGCCTTTTCTCCTTCTTCCCCAAGATATTTAAGGATAACATTACCACCCAGACTATAGCCAGCCAGTGAAATTTCCCGGTAGGAGGCCCTTTCAAAGATGGTATTCACAATAAATCGCAGATCGCCGGTTTCTCCGCTATGGTAGGTTCTAAAGTTCAAGTTGCTCTCTTTCCCACTGCCTCGAAAATTGACCGCAAGTACATCAAAACCGGACTCAGTAAAAGCTGCGGCAATGCCTTTTACCTGTGCTGCCTGTGCGCTGCCGCACATGCCATGTGTGATGATTACAAGGCGCTCATTTCCTGCTCTCAGCCAGTCAATATCCAGGAAATCATTGTCAGGTGTTGTCAGGCGTTCGGTTTGGTATGCAACCACCTTTGCACCCCTGATGGCACCTGAATAGATGGTCTGAAAATGGGTATTTGTGAAAAACCATGGTGCTTTGTAGTCGGATTTTATAAGGGGCATTGATCAGAATTTGATGTCCAGTCTGACATTTACATTTCTAGGAGCCTCTGGCATCGCAGGTCTCAATGTGTACAAAACGTTTGCAGCATTTTTAAGTAAAAATGAAAGCTTGTAGTATTTTAGGAAGGAGTAGCTCGCCCTGAAATCCATCACGAGGGCACCTTTGTTGTACTTTTCTCTAAATGATTTTACACCTGGTATCTGGGTTTCAAAAACCTTATCGATTGCCTCAATATTACTGTTGTAATTCAGTGAATACCCAACTCCCAAACCTTTCCAGCCAGCCTCAGCATCTACCTTTAAGCTATTTCTGAAGCGGTATTTCAGGATGTTGTAGTCGACGCTGATATCCTTCCGCTCCTGTGGGCCGAAAATCCTGTATCGTGGGTCGATGTAGGTGTATCCCCCTAGCATACTGAGCGACACATTTCCAATTTTTCCTTGTCCCGCGATGGTCGCTTCTATTCCGCTGATGCGCGTATTTCCGATGTTCTGAGACTGAAATGCGAAATACTGTGGTATAAAAACGAACTCCATCATGTCGTTGTACTCGGTCAGAAAAGCTGCAACGTCCACATACCCCTTCCAATTGCCCAAACCTACACCTTGCTTGATACCAATCTCACTGCTCCAACCGGTCTCTGAACGTAGTTTTGTGTTAGGGATGATAAAAATTGCCGATGAAAACTGCGTTGTAATAAACTTCTCTGCTATGGTCGGAAAACGATATGCCTGACCAACCGAAGCCCTCAAAAAGGTGTATTTACCAAGTTGATAATTGGCTCCAAAACGGAAAACAGGCCTTGATTCCTCGATCTTTCTTGTTGGAATGGTATCAAAACGGGTCCGGAATTTTGAAAGGGGAATGTATGTAGGAGTGTGGATGGTATTGTTTTCATACCTGGCCCCGGCGGAGATATTAAGCCGCCCAATTTTCTTTTCAAGTTGCAGGTAAGCTGCAAGGTTGTAGGCAACAAAACTGGTGTCTCCGTACAGCTCGGCATTGCCATATGTTCTACTCGCAACTGCGCCTGCTGTGCTAATCCATCCGTTGTTCCAGTTCCGCTGAAACTGGTATTCGCCATACATAAGTATGGATGCGTTCTGGTTGCCCGCGGTGACCTTGTTGTCAACCTGGTAAATTCGGCTGAGCAGCTTGTGTTGGTTGCCCGCCTTATCAAAGTAAGTCACAAAAGGGTCAACGGTATAGCGGAGTTTCCTACTGGTAAAAAGGGTGGATTGCGTCGCTTTGAAAACGCCTTTGTCACCATCAAGCCAGTAATAAAATGAAGAGCTTTTTCCAAAGTTCAGGTTGCTGTTTACACCCACAGAAAGCCTGTTGTTGATTCTGTATCGCAGACCAACAGTTACCCTTCCCGTTGAGTCGTAGGTAGATTCCAGAAAACTGTTTTGTGTGCGGAAATTGGTACCAGCAACTAGGTCGAGTTTGTTGAATTTCTGTCGGTGCGTAATGCTGAGTCCGGTTTCAAATGGCTGCCTGTTTCCGTACCAGACTTGCTCTTTGTCTTTCGGGTCGCGGTAGGAGGTATAGAAAGTGGAGAAGGTCGTCAGCGGTTTGTCTTTCGCGTATGCCGTGCGAATATTTACCACGCCGTTCATGGCTGCAGAACCATAAAGGGCCGAACTTGCGCCCTTGACAACTTCTATTTGCTCGATGGTTTCTACCTGAAAATCATTCCAGTTTGGGTACCCTGCGTCGGACTGCAATGCTGGGATATCGTCTACCAGAATGAGCACTCTCGTTCCTGTCCCGTACGAAAACCCGGAGCCTCCTCGAATATTTGCCTGGCCACCGATGATGCTGAACCCCGGCACTTTTTGGAGCAGATTATCAATGGTTTGCGTGTTGTTTCGTTCAATCAGGTCGGTTTTCAGTACATCCATCGATACAGTTACCTGCCCAAGAGGCTTTTCATATCGGCCACTTGTGACAGTCAGCTGGTCGAGCAGATTCTGAGATTCCAGTAGGAGTATATCCAGTGTTTTCTGTTCATTTTTACCCAAATCAATGCGGACAGTCTTTGTTTCAAAACCTACGTAGCTGAAATCGATGCGATAGGTTCCTTCTTTTAACGATAGTATGTAATTGCCCTCCATGTCACTGATTGTACCTCCTTCCGGAAAAACCACCGTAACGCCCGGTAGGGGATCACCTTTCTGGTCAGTAATCTTGCCTGAAAGTATCGATTGTGCTGATATCATGGCACTGAAGGCCAAACATCCGAGTAGGAGCAGGTATCTCATAATGCAGTGGTAGTTCGTTGTTGAATCGTTTCGTTTTTGATTAGCATCAATGCGGTGGTAAATTTAAAAAAATATAATTGTTCGCTGTAACCACCCTAGTATTATTATTAAGCACGCGTTAAATCTGTTAATAAACCCTTGCATGATATTAAATAATAGTAATGGTGTTTTAAGGTCAGGTTAATGTGGTTTGTTGCGCTCAATTCAGGTCATATCTTTGTCCGTTCAAAGTTTAATAGAAGGATTAAAAGTCCATTCTTAATTCCCGTGTACCTGCCTTTTTGTAGACCAAATCAGTATTTCATAACCAAAACACATATAATCATGAAAAAAAACATCCTTATTTCCGTTTTTTGTTTGTTCAGCTTGTTGAGCACCAATTCCATTTTTGCTCAGCGAACATGCGCTTCACATGACCATTTACAGCTGATGCTGCAACAGCATCCTGAACTAAGGGAAAAAATAGAGGAGATCGAGAGACATACAGAGGCTTTCGTAAACAATCCGAGAGCCCATGGGCGTACAGTCATAACGATACCGGTCGTTTTTCACATTGTCTGGCGGTCTGGCTACCCGGTAGAGAATATTTCCGATGCGCAGGTTATGTCGCAACTGACCGTAATGAATGCAGACTTTGCAAAATTAAATACGGATACTTCGAATGTTCCTGCGCTGTTTGCTCCGATGGCGGCTGATTGTGAAATCCGGTTTTGTCTTGCGCAGCGCAGTCCTGCTGCTACACCAACCAACGGAATAGTTCACTACCAGTCTTCCAGAACGACGGCTTGGGGCACCAACGATGGAGTTAAATCCGCCTTTGCACCATGGGATCCGACCCGATATCTAAACATTTGGGTGTGCAACATCGGAAGCGGAATTTTGGGCTATGCTCAATTTCCAGGCGGCAGCATGGCAACAGATGGGGTAGTGATAGATTATCGTTATCTGGGTACAAATGGAACAGCAACTACTCCATTTCACCTTGGCAGGACAGTCACGCACGAAGTGGGGCATTGGCTCAACCTCAGACACATCTGGGGAGACTCTACATGCGGTTCTGATCTGGTGGGTGATACGCCGATACATACAACATCAAACAGTGGTTGCCCTTTATTCCCCAAAATCAATTCCTGCAGCGGCCAATCCAATACAGAAATGACCATGAATTTCATGGACTATTCTGATGATGAATGTATGTATATGTTTTCGTCAGGTCAGAAAGCAAGAATGCGCGCCTTGTTTTCGTCAGGTGGCGTAAGAGAATCTTTGCTGAGTTCAGATGGTTGTCAGCCCGTCTATGCAACAAGCTGTCCTGTTCCCTCAGGACTGAATGTGACGGGAATAAGTTCCGGGTCGGCAAAGATGGCGTGGAACGCAACCTCAACGGTGAGTAGCTTTTCAGTCAGGTACAAACGCAACGCATCATCTTCGTGGACTTTGGTTGGTTGTTCCACAAATAGTCTTGTTCTGACGGCGCTCAGTAGTTCAACAAATTACGCAGTACAGGTGGCATCGGTTTGTTCCGGTGCTGCCGGAGCGTATTCGCCATCACTCACTTTCAGTACACTTGCAGCCGGTTCGTGTACAGATGTGTACGAGCCCAATAATTCGATGACCACCGCTGTTTCGATCGCAACAGGATTACCAATCAGGGCAATGATCAGTTCAGGTACAGATGATGATTGGCTTAAGGTTAGCACTACCGCTGCGCAGAAAAAAATAAAAGTAACCCTGTATGATCTGCCGGAAGATTATGATTTGTTTTTGTATAGTAGCGCCGGTTCAATGCTTGCATCATCAAAAAATTTGCTCAATGCTGTGGAAACTGTGACGTATAATAACGGTCAGTCTGCGGCAAATTATTACATCAGGGTAGTCAGCACCTTGAAAAAATACTCCAATGCCGCTTGTTATTCGCTTTACGCTGAGATTGGCTCGGGCAATTTCCGGGCCTCAGAAAGAGACTTGCGAAAAACAGAAAATTTGACAGAACAGAATATGGTTCTGTATCCAAACCCTGTCAATGACCGTCTTGAAATACAATCGAAGGATAAAGTCCCGCCGGGAGCGAAACTGTTGGTTTGTGATGGTCTTGGCAGATTGATGAGAGAAATTGACACAGATTTCTCAGGAGGATTTAGTACCGCTATCGATACAAGAGATTTTCCGGAGGGTTTGTATGTACTTATGTTTTGCACGGGGAGCAGTCGAACTGCCAGGAAATTCATCATCAGG
>CANHEE010000120.1 GCA_947459655.1 Lewinellaceae bacterium | reverse complement strand
TTTTTTTCATTGGCAATTGGGCGCTCATTACGTTTCGCGCTTGGATTATTGTTTTTAGCTAGTTTCGCCATGCTGCAGAGTTTCCTTTTCTATCGATATACATTTTAGTTTCCGGCTTCGTCCAGTGCCTCCAGAATGATTTTGCAGGCAATTTCGATTTCCGTGTGACTGATAATCAATGGGGGAGCGATACGCATCGACTTGTTGTTGAATAAAAACCAATCGGTCAGTAGTCCTTTTTTCAGACAAATTGAGATGACTTTTTGCAGGAAATCAAAGTCCTTTAACTCAACAGCCATCATCAGCCCTGCGCTGCGAATATCTGCAATTTCTCTGTGTATTAGCAGCCTTTTGAACAAATTTTCTTTTTCAGCAACCTCCTCTATATAAGGTTTTTGTGTGATTTCCTTCAGTGTCGCTGCCGCTGCTGCACAGGATACCGGATGTCCGCCGAATGTGGTGATGTGGCCAAGAATGGGTTCATCAGTCAGGACAGACATTATGGCGTTAGATGAAACAAACGCTCCAATGGGCATTCCTCCTCCAAGTCCTTTCGCAAGCAACAAGATATCAGGTACCACTCCGTAGTGCTCAAATGCCCATAAGCGACCTGTCCTTCCCATTCCCGTCTGAATCTCATCAAAAATTAGTAATGTACCGGTAGACTCACATTTTTTCTTCAATGCCGTCAGGTAATCATCCGCAGGAGTATGTATGCCACTTTCAGCCTTTATTGTTTCTGTGATGACTGCTGCAGTGCGGCATGTGATCTGCTGCAGGTCCTCAAAATTATTAAATGTAATGTGCTTAATTCCCGGTAAAAGGGGTCTGTATGCTTGAGTGAAGTAGTCATCTGAGTTCAATGACATGGCACCTTGAGTACTGCCGTGGTATGCGTCGTGCATGGCAATAAATTCATGCCGACCAGTGTAGCGTTTGGCCAGTTTCATAGCCGCCTCAACAGCCTCAGTACCCGAATTAACCAGGTACACTGAGTCAAGCGAATTCGGGAGATTATCCGTAAGCAATTTTGCAAGTTCGACCTGCGGACTTAGTACAAACTCCCCGTAAACCATGGTATGCAGGAACTTGTCCATCTGATTCTTCGCTGCCTTAGTGACCATGGGATGGCAATGCCCCAAAGCACTGACTCCAATACCCGAAATGAGATCCATGTATTTTTTTCCTTCAGGGTCAATGAGGTACATCCCTTCAGCACGTTCGATTTCAAGCAGAAGCGGAAAGGGGCTGGTCTGGGCAATATGGCGAAGGAAAAGTTGCCGATGGTTCATCGCGTGTGATTTGGTACAAAGATAGAAAAACCCGCATTTTAGTCAAAAAATGCGGGTCTTCAAATAAATTATCCGTAGGTAAAATGTACTCCATCAATCGTACTCAAATGGCAGTACCTTGGTGTCTTTAACTGTTGACAGCGTCATCAGCGTTTTAAGGCGTTCAATTTCGTCAATCTGTGATAAGGTTTTAAAAAGCAATTGTTCGTAGGTCGGAATGTCCTGACAAACGACTTTCATCAGAAAATCTGCTTCACCGGTGATGATATAACACTCTACGATTTCATCAATGGACTGTATTTTCTCAAGGAAGTTGTTCATGGCATTTGGGCGCTGCCATGCAAGTGAACCCATTACATAGGTTTTGACATTCAGACCGATTGCGCTGGAATTAATGTGCGCATGATAGCTGTCGATTACTCCTGTAGTCTCCAGTTTTTTTACACGCTCAAGGGTTGGAGCAGGAGAAAGGCCGATTCTCTTTGACAATTCAAGATTGGTTATCTTGCTGTTTTCCTGTAGAATCTGCAATATTTTAAGGTCAATTTTATCCAGTTTTTCCTGTGATTGTAACATATTCGGGTGCGGGTAATTAGGTTATGAAATGTTTACTGCCAAATGATATATTGTTTCGATGCAAATATACAACATATAAACGGATATTTTCTTATTTTATTTCACTAAAAACAAATATTTATTTCCAAATTAAAGTTTGAGTGGTCGTAGTGTGCAGAAAATCAGTTTTTTAAGACTAAAAAAATATCTAAGCAAAAAAGCCGAAGAAACGGTTCAATTGGTATTAAAACTCATTTTTCGATATTATATTTTGCGGGGTAGGCCATTTTTTGAGAAATTCCTGCTTTGTCTCGTCTTTTTGCGGATTTGGTAATATTTTATTCGTAGCATCTTTTCTCATGATCAACACGGCCACCTTACGATTGGTTGAAATAGTTGTGGAAGAAAAGCAATTGAAATCGAGTAGCATTTGCCCAGTAATTCCAGTCATGACCTCCCGAACGTTCGGTGTAGTCGTGGGAAATCCCGACCTGGAGCAATTTTCGGTGGAAATTACGGTTGACATTCAAAAAAAAGTCGTCAACGCCTACATCAATAATGAGGGATAAATCCCTCCGAATTTGTCCGGTCATTCCAACCAGTGAGTAGGATTCCCAGGTTTTCTTGTGTTGCAGATAAGGCCCCAGTCGATCGCTGAGTTCCCATTGCAATGGGAATGGTACAAAATCCATGCAACCGCTCATGCTTCCGGCCGCACCGAAAACATCCGGATGTTTTATGGCATTGAAAATTGCCCCGTAACCACCCATACTCAAGCCGCAAATAGCGCGCGAACTCCTCTCTGTACGGCTGTTGTATTTTCTGTCAATAAACTGCACCAGTTCTGAAGAAATGAACGTTTCAAATTTGCAGGATGTACTCGCGGGGGCATCCATATACCAGCTGTTGTACCCTCCATCCGGACAAACAAGTATCATTCTGTACTGGTCTGCTTGCTTTTGTAGGTCGGGAACGTGAAAATAGTAGCCGATATGGTCTCCGCTGTAACCATGAAGCATGTAAAGGGTGGGATAAGTAACCAAACTATCCAGTTCGTTGTATCCTTCCGGTAGTACGATTAGTGCAGGAATATGCTTCCGCATAGCTTTGCTGTAAACTTGTACGGTGTCCGGTAACCGTGCATTCAGCATGGCAGGCAAAATAAGTAATGCCAGAAAACGGGTGAAAGTGCGCATTAGATTTCTTTGGCGCAAAAATACGGTAACAGCAGAAATAGTTGGTTGAAACAAAAGTAAATAATAACTCCTGTGGCCTTATGAAAAATGTTGAAAGGAAAAACAATGGAAGATTTTCATCCGTCTTTTAGGGCAAAAAAAAACCTCGCAGGTGCTTATTCAGCAACCCACGAGGCTCTTAACCCCAAAAAACTGCGACAAAACTAATATTTAATATTTGATGTGCAAATATTTTTGAAAAAAAATTATTTCATTTAGCTAAAATACTGTCAATGAGTACCGAAAAGGGATAAATTTACATAACAATGGTGCATTATTGTGGCTAAAATCCGACAGTGGCGAGCACATTCTGAAAAAACCTGTATTTCCTATTGCCATAAGGAAATACAGCAATATCTTCGCAGCAGAGTAGGACTTATTTTTCATTTCCGGCAAAGTGATGACGAAGGCATATGACGTGGTAATTGTTGGCGGCGGTATTTTCGGTTGTTATGCAGCATTGTGGCTTGCAAAACATGGTAAGCGCATTGCACTGATAGAAAAAGAAAAAGCACTATTTACCAAAGCATCGGTAGTAAATCAGGCAAGACTGCACAGCGGATACCATTACCCCAGGAGCATCGCCACTGCTGTAATGAGTGACGAGAACAAGGCCAGATTCACCAGTGAACACCGTGAATTCATCAACTTTTCCTTTGAGAAGTACTATGCCATAGACCGCTACGGATCATTTACGGATGCGAGACAATTTGAACGTTTTTGTGATTTCATAGACATAAAATGCGAAAAAGTAGACAACCATCCTCTTTTCAATTTTTCACAATTGGATGCACTGTACCTAACCGAGGAATACAGCTTTGATCCCATTTTGATTGCGAATCACTACCGCTCAGCTGTCCAATCATGTAACAACATTCATTTGTATGAAAGTCACCAAGTGCTGGTTGCGGAAAAGCAGAAAAGCACATGGGTGATACAAGTGGAGGATCTTCAGGGTAGCGAGGTGCGCTGCTTTGAAACGCCGGCGGTAATCAATGCAACGTATTGTGCCAGCAATGCCATAAATGCCCTTTTCGGATTTGACAGTATTCCTCTGATGCATGAAATTTCAGAAATGGTGTTTATACATTCGCCCCAGTTCAGGGATATTGGTCTGACGGTCATGGATGGGCCATTCGCTTCTCTGATGCCATATGGTAAATCTGGCTTGCTTTCGCTTTCTTCGGTAGCATATACGCATCACAAGGTGAGTTATGACGACCTGCCGGCATTTGATTGCCAGAGTAAAAATGCAAATTGCAGGCCTGAATTCACCTCGAATTGCAATGATTGCATGGCAAAACCGGTATCCGCAAAAAACAAAATGATGGCCCAGATCAGACAGTACCTCAGCGATATGGTCGAACTGCATTACTTTTCAAGTTTTTATACCATCAAGTCCAAGCTAAAGGCCAATGCCATTGACGACGGGCGGCCTACGGAGATAGCAGTGCTTGGGAAAAATCCCGATTTTTATTGCCTTTTTGCCGGGAAAATAAATTCCATCTACGAAATTGAAAAAACCATGATACTGTAATGATTGCGGCAAAAAAACTAATTTCACCATTGTTTGTTCAGTATCCAAAACCAGTCGATGTGTCGAATCTCGGCCACAGATTCATGGTTGAATTCATTTAAATCAGCAAACTTAAAGTATGGGCCTAGTAAGCATAAATATAAAAACCGGTAGCGTTGATAAATCTGACGAAGTAGTCGTAGGGATTGATTTGGGAACCACAAATTCATTGGTTGCCTTCATGGAAAACGGCAGACCCAAGGCCATTACTGGTGAGGATGGCAAACATACCCTGGTGCCCAGCATCATTCATTTTGATGAGCACTATGGCATTGTTGTGGGAGATCAAGCCAGAAAAAAACTTGTTGCTGATCCGACCAATACCATATACTCTGTGAAGCGACTCATGGGTAAATCATACAATGACGTTGCTGATCGAAATGGCTTTTTCGGATATAAAATTATTGATGACGATACAGAGAGTCTTGTCAAAATACGGGTGCAGGATCGCTACTACACTCCTGTTGAATTGTCGGCCGCAATCCTTGGTGAACTGAAAAAAAGAGCTGAAAAAGCACTCGGAAAAAAAGTCGAGAAGGCCGTTGTTACTGTCCCTGCGTATTTCAACGATGCCCAGCGCCAGGCCACCCGGGATGCCGGTAAACTTGCCGGTCTGGATGTCCTTAGAATCGTAAACGAGCCTACTGCAGCAAGTTTAGCATACGGCATTGATGCGGAAGGATATGACAAACAGGTTATTGCAGTTTACGATCTTGGCGGAGGTACTTTCGATATTTCCATACTCCAGATTGAAGATGGCATCTTTGAGGTGCTCGCGACCAATGGAAACACCTTTCTCGGTGGAGACGATTTTGATCATGCGATTGTTGAGCACTGGCTCGCAACCGAACTGAGAGATGTCGACATGGCTGATGCGGCCACCGTACAAAGCATCAGGATTGCTGCGGAGAACGCAAAAAAACAATTGACAACTTCAGAAACTTTCGAAACCGACATTGCAGGTCGTAAAATACAGCTCACCCGCAGCAATTTCAATAGCCTGATAGCTCGACTGGTTGGTCAAACAATTGACTGCTGTAAAAACGCACTCGCTGATGCTAAAATAGGTGCAGATCAAATTGACCATATTGTGATGGTGGGTGGTTCTACCCGAGTGCCACTGGTGAAAGAGCTGGTAAGACAATTTTTCGGCAAAGATCTTCACGATAACCTCGACCCTGATGAGGTAGTTGCCCTTGGTGCTGCAGTCCAGGCGGACATCCTTGCGGGAAATCAGAAAGACATTCTGCTCATAGATGTCACGCCACTTTCGCTTGGCATTGAAACAGTCGGTGGCTTGATGGACGTGCTTATCCCCAGAAACTCCAAAATTCCGTTTTCTGCTGGTCGCCAGTACACAACCAGTGTAGATGGGCAAAAAAATCTGAAAATTGCTGTGTTTCAGGGTGAAAGGGATCTGGTGGAGCACAATAGGAAACTGGGAGAGTTTGTGCTCAAAGGCATTCCTCCAATGCCGGCTGGATTGCCCAAAATTGACATCAGATTTATGTTAAACGCGGACGGCATCCTCAAGGTCAAAGCGGGAGAATTGCGTTCTGGGACGGAACAGGAGATTGAGATAAAGCCATCCTATGGAATTTCAGAGGATGATATGGCTCTAATGCTGATTCAGTCTATTCAAAACGCGCAGAATGATCTGCAGACACGTGCATTGATAGAGGCCAGGAATGAGGCAAACATCATCATTTTATCGGCTGATAAGTTTATTTCACAGAATGGGGAAATACTGAGCAACGAAGAAATTGAACAGATCAGAAAGTTGGTTGGAAAGCTCAGTGAGGCAGTGAGTGGGCAGGACAAAGACCTCATCAACAGCTCAATGGAGGAGCTCAACACATATACCACGCCACTGGCGCACAGGGCTATGGATTTCAATATTGGGAAGGCGATAAAGGGAACGGTTGTTTAACGGTATACCCATCTTGCCGCTACTTCAGCTCCTCAATTTTCTCTGTAAGCCACTCTTTGTCTACACATTTCTTCTCCAGCAGTTTCTCCCTGAATTTTGCTTTACGGGAATCGTTGACATTATGGATCAGATTACAGATTTTCTTGACAAAATCGATGAAATTATTGTGATAAATGTAGATGTCCTCACTGATATCACCCCTCTTATACAATCTGAATACATGTACTTTCAATGAATCAGCCTCATAGCTAAGTGATACATACTCTTTCTTTTCAAAGAGAATTTTTAGGCGCGTCCTTCTTGTAAACAACAGGTAAAAAATATTGGAATAGTTGAATGATATTGCCGCCTCTGCCTTGTCAAAATTCCGAATGAGGAAGTAGTAGTTTAGCCAGCAGTAATTCAGTATCTCCTCCCGCTCACTGATGTTTCCGATAAAGTTTTCCCAGCGCAACAGAAAATCAGATATCCACGCACTATTTTTTTCCTTGACAGCAAACATGATAAGATTTACTACCGTGCTGGGCAGCAAAATATCGTTCACCAGCAGATGCCCCTGTTCCAGGTGCTTTCTGTATATCTCAGAATTTTCGCGGGTGTTTTCCGGGTTTGGATTTCTGTTGTACTTCTGTGTGAAATATCCCCTCTGGAAGATGAAAAGTATCTTGGCCGATTCTACATTGATATAGGCAAGATTGTTCTCCAAGATCAATTCATATTCATTGTAGTACGGATTGGGGTTATCATCAACATGGTAAAACATTTCGAGCGCCAGGTAATATAGTCTAATCAGCACATTGTTTTGAAGTGATTCATCTTTTCCGATGGTTGCCTTTATTTTTTCAAATTCCAGCAGGGTATCCTGGTCAAATGCTGCCCGGCTGTAGACGACCTTGCAAAGCATTTCAAGCTGCTTAGTGACTCCGAAAATGCTATAATTTTGTTCAAGCGCATTTGCGGACTCCTTCCAGTTGCCTGATTTGAAGGTTTTTACATCATTTTGCTCCTCGAGGTATTTGCCGGCCCAGAAAAAATGATCAGCGCTCATGCCCTCGTATTCACTGAAATATTCTGACAGTCGTTTCATGAAGATCTCACCTCTGTTGGCAAAACCTTTCTGTCTGTAAAATCTGGCAAGAGCAAGGTTGTTTCTAACACTTTCAAACGCTTTGTTCTCGATAAAATATACAATGTAATATTCTGTGATGCTCAGCAGATTGGACATGATTTTTTCCAGTCTGTTGATTTTGCCGCTTTGGTCATCAAAAACATGTTGTAGCGTAATTTTTTTATCTAATTTTTCATGATTTAGGTAGGGGTAAAAAGAATAGATATAGTCGAACAAAAGCAGGCATTCCTTTCTGGGAACACCTTTAATCAGTAGATCAGTGTTCAGTAGGCAGCGGACACCATTCATTTCCTCCTCTTTCAGCATTTTAAATGTTTCAATTAACTTGCTGTCCTGCATAAAAATTTGGTCGTTTATATTTTATTCGTAAAATAATTTGATTTACTTTTGTTCAGACTTCAATTATTGTTTAATCATTACTGCTAAATCCTGCCGATGAAATCAGGTTTTTACCGCACAGCGATCTTTGTGTTGTTTCTTTTGGGAGCATTAACCTCGGACCTTTTTGCTGCTTTGAAACCCAGATTGCAGATCAATCCGATTGTTATCGAAGATATCGTTGTCGCCGGTGGTGGCGTAAATGCTTCTTGCTCTTGGTCACCAGCCGATAAAATTCTCGAAGAAGAAGTTACTGCAAAAGGTATTTTCGTTCCCTTCGATCCAGGTTTTGATGCTTCCAAATATTTCATCAGAATGATTTCAAAGAATCTTGGGTCGGAGGATTGTTTCAGGATGCAGTATGACAATACCAATTCACTCTTTGTTGATCCTCGGGGTAGTACTATGAAATTTTTGGGTGATGCCTGCTCCTTTTCAAAAGTCCTGACCAAAGATACGAAGAAATTTGATCTAAAGGTTCAGACTGTCAGCGGGGGGGTCATGATTTACAACCTGCAACCTTCAACTTCTATTAGACTGGAGGTAAAAAGGAGCAAGTACATCTGCACACTGAGTGATACATGGAATCCCAACATCAGCGTGGTGCCGTACCCAAATCCAACCTCAGGCTACGTTTACCTTAAATTCAACGCACCTCTAAGTCTCACAGCAAATATAAGGATAATTGATGATACAGGAAATCTGAT
>CANHEE010000119.1 GCA_947459655.1 Lewinellaceae bacterium | reverse complement strand
GGTTCCTTCATATTTTCAAGATCTTCGTAGGAGAGTACTTTACCTCTGTTGATGCTGCGGCTGTCATCCCATTTCAGAGCCTCGGTCAGGTGGTCGTTCATGCCAAGATCAAGGTCAGTCATGAGCATAACGGGGGTCTGAAGTTGTTCAGCGAGGTCAAATGCCTCGGCGGTCAGCTCGAAGCACTCGGTCGGCGTAGCCGGAAACAGCAAAGGATGCTTGGTGTCACCGTGTGATGCATATGCACAAAGCAATATGTCGGACTGCTGCGTTCGCGTTGGCATACCGGTGGAGGGGCCACCACGCTGCACATTGACCAAAACTACCGGGATTTCCGCAAAGTATGCCAATCCCAGAAATTCATTCATCAGTGAAATACCCGGTCCGCTCGTCGCGGTAAAGGCTCTCGCACCGTTCCAGGAAGCTCCGATGACCATGCCGATGGCCGCCAATTCATCTTCTGCTTGCACGATGGCGTACTTGTTTTTTCCGGTATCGGCTTCTTTGCGGTACATCTGGCAGTACTTTTCAAATGCATCTGCCACACTGGTCGAGGGCGTAATAGGGTACCAGGAGAGCACAGTCGCTCCCGCATACACGGCCCCCAATCCGCAGGCGTAATTGCCATTGAACAGTATTCGGTCACCGATTTTGTCGCTTTTTTCAATTTTCAGTTCCAGCGGCAGGAAATGTGCTTTTGCATAGCCGTAACCCAGTTCGACCGCCTTGTGGTTGTCGGGAATAAGTTTTTCTTTTTTGCGGTATTGTTCTGAAATCAGGTCCTTCACGACCTCATCTCCCATGTGCAGCAGGTAACACAGTGCACTGACGTAAATGACATTTTTGTACAGCAATCTTCCCCTCGGGTCGGCGAAATGCTCCATGGTCAGTTGCGTCATAGGTATGCCAATAAAGTGGATGTCCTCACGCCAGAATTCCTTGTGCAGGGGTTTAGTGCTGTCATAGATTAGGTATCCACCCGGACGGACGCTCTGCACATCTTTGGCAAAACTCTGCGGATTGATGGCAACCATGAGGTCAATGCCATCACGGCGTCCAAGCCAGCCGTTTCTGTTTACACGCACTTCATACCAGGTTGGTAAGCCTTGAATGTTGGAAGGAAAGATGTTTTTAGGAGAAACGGGAACGCCCATCCGATACACCGCCTTTGCGAACATGTTGTTCGCACTTGCCGAACCTGTTCCATTCACATTAGCAAAACGAATGACCAGGTCATTTACCCCTTTGAGTATTGGAACAGCATTGTCTGAACCTCTGCTCTCTGAATCTTTATACAAAATCTTCATCTACTTGTCGAAAGTTGAAAAATAAACCAATCCGGAAAAAATGCCGATATCTATAGTACCTTGCATGCTTTTGTGACAGAATACAGGTATTTCTGCATGTCCCACGCTGCAGTTGGGCAACGTTCGGCGCATAGTCCGCAGTGTAGGCATACATTTTCATCCTTTACCATTACCCGCTTTGTGGGCAGTAGTTCTGAGACATAGAGCGCCTGCTCAAATTCGTATGCGGGAGCTTTAAGGCGCGTTCTAAGTTCCTCTTCCTCTCCATTGGTGGTGAAGGTGATGCACGATGTCGGACAAACATCCATGCAGGCATCGCATTCGATACACTTTTTATCGTTGAAAACGGTTTGGACATCGCAGTTCAGGCAGCGTTGCGCCTCCTTGTATCCTGACAGTGCATCAAAACCCAGTTCGACCTCCAATTTTCTGTCTTTGAGTGCCTTTTGCTTGTCGGCATGAGGCACTCTGTAACGATCATCATCAGCCACGGCACTGTCATATGCCCATTCGTGGATGCCCATTTTCTGGTGAATCAGGTTCACTGTCGGTGCCGGTCTGTCGTTGATTAAGTCTTTGTTGTTGAGGAACAGATCCATTGAAATGGCTGCCTGGTGTCCGTGCGCAACTGCTGTGATGACATTCTTTGGCCCGAAAGCAGCATCGCCACCGAAGAAAACATGGGGTAGGGTGCTCTGAAATGTTGTTTTGTTCAGCACCGGAATTTCCCATTTGCCGAACTCGATACCCAAGTCTCTTTCTATCCACGGGAAGGCATTTTCCTGTCCGATGGCAATCAGCACATCATCTGCTTCGATGAAAGTATCCGGCTCTCCGGTATCGACCAGCGATCTTTTTCCATTACTATCGTATTCCGCTTTCACATGTCCGAACAACATACCCTTCAGCTTGCCATTTTCGTGCACAAATGCCTTTGGCGGCATGTTGTTGAGGATAGTGATGTCTTCGTGCTCGGCATCTTCAATCTCCCATGGCGAGGCCTTCATATCTGAACGTGGAGAGCGTACCACCACTGTAACCTGCTCTCCGCCAAGGCGTTTCGATGTGCGACAACAATCCATAGCAGTGTTTCCACCGCCCAGGACAATTACTTTTTTTCCGATTTTGTTCCTGTGCTCAAAGGAAACAGACGCCAGCCACTCGATTCCGATATGGATGTTGTCCTTGCATTCCCAGCGGCCGGGCATGTCTTTCAGATCACCACCTCTTGGAGCGCCTGTACCGACAAAAACAGCATCGTAGCCTTTGCCCAGGACCTCTTTCATGGAGGAAACATAGGTTTTGAAATGGGTATGTATGCCGAGGTCGAGTATGAAATTTACTTCTTCGTTGATGACAGATTCGGGTAGACGGAATGACGGGATCTGGCTCCGCATCATACCCCCGCCAAGCTCCTGATCGTCATAGAGGTGAATCTCATATCCCAGCGGTGCGAGGTCGCGGCAAAGTGTAAGTGAAGCCGGCCCTGCGCCGATCACAGCAATTTTTTTATTGTTTTTGGGAAAAGGACCTTTGGGCATGTGCAGTTTTACTTCGCCCTTGTTGTCTGCTGCCACGCGTTTTAGACGGCAGATGGCCACGGGCTCCTCATCGACACGCCCACGCCTGCATGCCGGTTCGCAAGGGCGATCGCAGGTTCTTCCGAGTACTCCCGGAAACACATTGCTCTCCCAATTGACCATGTAGGCTTCGGTGTATTTTTCTGCGGCGATTAATCGAATGTACTCAGGAACGGGTGTGTGCGCCGGACAGGCCCACTGGCAATCGACTACCTTGTGAAAATACTCCGGATCATTGATGTTGGTTGGCTTCATCTTGCGTTTGTTGAAGATTTTCAGGCATTGTCTGCGCTTTTTTCAGCGAAAAAACACCGGGAAAATAAATCGGTCATCTGCATTCTTCGTCTACTTTTTACTTAAAAGTCCGACTCCGAATTTCGGATGGTAACAAAAGCAAATATAAAAGTTTTGCTGTAATGTTGGCGCTTTGGCATTATTTTATTTTAAAAATAACCCTCCGTGCAATCAATTTGGAGGCAAACAGGGATTATTTCATTTTTAGGTTTTTTAATCAGTTCAATGCTACGCCGACCATAAACCCAATCCAGGGTCTGTTGTGGTATATCCATCGTTTGCGGTCCGGACCAATTAGTTTATCCATGCCCACAGAAATCCCGAAACTGGCAAATCCAGATTCCAGAAATCCGGCAACGCCATATTGCAGCACAAAACCGTTGTACTCATCAGTAACTAAATTTTTGGTCGAAAATGGTCCTATGACAGTACTTCCCGGACCAACAAAAACGCCAAAGTCATAACCTCTGTTGACCACTGTGTAGTTGCATCGTCCCAAAGGATCTGCCTTGGTTTTAATGTAGTAATTGTCGTGTCGCCAACCCGCATAAACACTGGCATTGAACTCGGTGCTCAACTGCGGTGGCAGCTGAGAAACAGAGGGGCGAAACTTGAATAAAACGCTTGTGAAGTCAATATCCATGCTGTTCCTGCTGAACCGCACCGGATAATGACAAATGCTGTCGCGCTGTTGAAGAGAGATGTCGATCAGGGGCTTTTTTTGTGCATTTTTTCCCTGAACACCGTACGCGGTAATTCTATCCCCGGCTTCTACATATACCCTTTGGCATTCTGAAAGCGGTGAATTGAATTTGTAAAAACCACTTTGAAAATCATGGCGGGATGATTTCTCAATTATGCCACAAGAACTTAGCAGCAGAATCAGTATCGAAAAACCGTAACAATGTTTCATTTCATTCATTTTTGGCAGCGATGATAATCAGGTCTGTGGCTGTTGCCATTGCGTTGGGCGGGAATGGCTGTCTTTTCAAAAAACGAACATTAAATCCCGAATTTGAAAGTTTTTTCTGAAGATCATCTGCCGTGTAAAAGTACATGTAACAGCGGTCCTTACCATCAGAGGAATATCTGTAACCCGACTTTGAATATTCATCCTCCATGGTACTGATGTAAAAATGCCCATCCGGTTTGAGTTTGTAATAACAATCGCTAAGTAGCCGTTCAGAGTCTTCATCAGCCAGATATGGAAGTAAAAAAGCACATATGATTGCATCAAATTTGTTGTTGATCTGACCAATCTCCCTCGCGTCCATAAGCAGGAAATCTGCTGTCGGAACGTTTTCTCTGGCCAGTGACAGCATACCCGCTGCTGCGTCAACTGCAGTAACCCTCAAATCAGTACGTTTGTCAAGTAAGTACATGGTGACATTGCCCGGACCACAACCGATTTCAAGTACTGCAGCATCTTTTCCGAGCCCAGTGAGCAAATAATTCAGTCCATCAGCATAATGAGCAACGTTCATGTACTTTTGCTGATAAGCAGAGGCTTGCCGGTCAAAGGTGCTAATGGTTTCGAGGTATGGATCCATTTTGTTTTCGCGGTTCATTTCATCGGTCCGCAGTTCTCAAAAATAAGAAATAATCTGTTAATACTTCAGCAATCGTTAAAATGATTTTACCCTCCATTTCCGCTGATAGCATTCCGTAAGCTACGTTTTCGCTTACTCCCGATAAATTTTATGGTAATTTTGCAACAATTAGCCCAAATAATTTCTTTGGTTTGTGCTAATTAGCATTTTCAATTGCTTTTTGAGAAAAAAACAAAATCAAATACTGACCAATGAAAAAAGTCTTATCCATTCTTGTAGTCTGCTCACTACTTTCTGGTGTCACTGCACAAACAAATATCCTGAGTACCTCCGCTGTCGCAGAACAGGTGATGAAGGGGAATTATGATCCTTCAAAATACAGTTCAGGTACAATTTCAACCGACCCTAAAGAGGTGATCAAATTGTTTGTCAATGAGATGTCTGCCGACTCATTACACAGGTCGCTTGATGTACTGGCCACCTTCTACACCCGCAATTCCGCTTCAGATACCCTTTCGGAGACCCGGGGTATAGGGGCAGCCCGTCGCTGGGCCTATAGAGAGTTCGAAAAAATCAGTATGATGAACAACAGTAGGTTGATTCCGTCTTACCTTCAGTTTGACCATACACAAATGTGTGGTGTAATCAGACACAGAAACATTTTTGCAGTGCTTCCCGGACTGGATACCACAGACAAATCAATCGTCATCGTTGAGGGACACATAGACAGTCGCTGCAAAGATGTGTGTGATACTACCTGTATGGCACAGGGAATGGAAGACAATGGCAGCGGATCAGCGTTGGTGCTTGAATTGGCCCGGGTGATGAGTAAATGTGGTTTTAAACGCACGGTGGTTTTTCTACTGACTACCGGTGAAGAACAGGGGACCTACGGAGCAGAAGCCTTTGCGGCCTATGCACAGCAAAAAGGGATAAAAATCAGGGCAGTCCTTAACAATGACATCTCCGGTGGTGTGTTTTGCGGTTACACGTCTTCTGCACCTTCCTGTCCAGGATTTGGTCATATAGATAGCACTCATGTTAGGTTGTTTTCGGCTGGGGGATTCAACTCCCCCCACAAACAATTCGCCCGCTTTGTGAAACTGGAATACAATGAAGAAGCGCGGCCGCTGATGGATGTTCCGACTGATATCGTCATCATGACTGGCGAAGACCGCACCGGTCGGGGCAGTGACCACATTCCATTCCGCCAAAAGAATTTTACGGCCATCAGAATGACTGCCGCAAATGAAAATGGGAATGCAAATGTCAGCGATCCCAATTACAAAGACCGACAGCATACGAGCAAAGACATTCTCGGTCTGAACACCGATCCGGATCCTGATCTGGACAGTTTTTTTGTGGATTTTAACTACCTCAAGCGCAACACCATCATCAATGCGACAGCCGTGGGAATGGCCGCTGCAGGTCCTGCGGTGCCTGAATTCACCGCAACAGCAAACGGAAATGGAGGGGTATTAATCAGTATTACCGGACAGCGAAATTTTAAACAATACCGCATAGCATTGCGGACAAAAACCAATGACTGGGATTCGGTTTACACCATGACGGACAGACTGCAGGATACCCTGGTGTTCAGCAGCAACGGAAACCGATATTTCAGTGTCGCCAGCGTTGATGCCAATGGCATCGAAAGTCTGTTTTCCAAAGAGATTCTGGTCAACGTAACCACAGCTACCCGTGAATTGGAAAATCAGAAGAAAAGCATCTACATCGCTGCCAATCAACCCAATCCAAGTGACGAACAGACAATGATCACCATTTTTTCAGAAAGGGATCTGAGCGATAAAAACAGTTACCTTAGTTTCACAGACCTGAGTGGTCGTGAGGTGTATTTTATGCCCGTTAAACTGCACGCCTCTGCAAATGAAGTGCTATACAACCACGGTTTTCAAGCCTCGGGTATCTTCATTTGCACCCTTGTTGTAGAGGGCAAAAAAGTGGATGCTGTCAGGTTGGTGTTCAACTGATTAGATTAGCGTTGTATGCCGACAGGATAAAGCAGATGACGGCTGTCATAGTAGGGTGTTCGTTCGTAAAACCAGTTCATCATCGCGTACGGACTTTTGGAAAATGCCGCATCGTTTGCCTTTTTCTGATCAAATTCTGTTTTCAGTGCAGGGTTTTCGCGAAGCATTTTATCAATAAGCGGCTCCATAACATACGCTTCGATGTATTCCGTTCGCTGAAAGATATTTGGAAAGAAACCCCAGCTAAAAAAGGAATCTGAAGATTTTGGCTCAAGGAGAATAATGGCGAGATCGCCCAAAGGTTGGTCACAGGATACGAAAACAGAACCAGCCGGGAAAAAATGTTTATGCTTTTCCGCAACCGGAGCTGCCTTGACTTGCCAGTGGCCTTCGAAAGGCAATGAGCCCGACTCATCGGGCTGAAATTTTGCATCGCGCATCCGATACATTTCAACGTTTATTTCACGGCCTTCTTTTAAAGAAGTCATCCGGATACCATGAATTTTCAACCTTTCAATGACATCGCTGCATTGCACCGGAACCCAATAACCCGTAGGTCTGCTCAGCGTTGAGACCACCTGAGTGGTTTTGTAAACAGCAATCCTTTGATTGACAGGCTTGCCAAGCCACTCCACATAGTCAGCTCCTGTAACATTGGAATGTACTGTTCTTGAGGCGATTCCCTTGAAATCGATGCTATCATCGGGAATGTACATCTTTGTGCTTTTTTCCTGCTTTGCATTCATAGGTTCTTCTCTTTCCGGTACTTTCCATGCAACAGGAATGCTCTCTTCTCTGCGCATCCTGTCGCTGTCAATTGCCGCCTGTAGCGAGTGGCCTTTCTCACCCATAATGGCGAGGATATTCCTTAGCAACACACAGGTGCCCAATACCCGCTGCCGGTATGGCTTCAGCGAATGGTTTTCGACCAGAATGGCTGGCAGGTGCCTGAGGTTTCCATAATGATGTGAAAATCTCGGACTTCCCGTGAAGCCAATCATTCCTTTTGAAAAATCGCGGTCATCAAAGGCATTCACCAGTGGTCCGGGAATATGACCCATTTCGCTGAGACCTCTGTTAACTGTTGGCGTGAGAATTTTCTCCAACCAATCGGAAATCGCGGGAGAGTATCCCTCTTTTCCGATATTTCCGTAAGTGATATCGTACTGGTAGTCTGCACCGTCAGTAACATGAATATCCATGTATAGGTCCGGATCATATTTGTTTATTACCTCTACAACAGCCCGAATTTCCTTTGTATCAAGTTTTGTATAATCACGGTTGAGGTTGAGATTCTGTGCGTTGGTTCGGTATCCCATGTTTTCAGGGCCACGCTGGTTGGGTCTGTTCCAGATGGAAGCACGTTCATGTCCATCTACATTGAGGATGGGAATGAACAAAAAATTGACTTTATCCAGTAATACCTTGTCTTTGCCGAAGGCGATGTTTCTTAAAAGAAGCATTCCTGCATCCTTGCCGTCAATTTCTCCCGCATGTATTCCTGCCTGTGCGAGCAGAAGGGGCTTGTCAGATTTTCTGAGTGCTTCCGTACTTGTATTTTTTTCACTTGAAGCTAGCAGCATATAGATCTCTCTGCCTTCTGAACTTTTTCCAATGCTCGTCATGGAAATAAGGGGTGAGGCATCTGCCAGTTTCTTGTACCAGCGCATGGTTTCCTCATAATCGGGCGTGGTTTTAAAATCAGTCAGTTCTGCTCGGGTAATCCATCTGTCGTTCGCACCGGCAACCACTTCTTCACTTTTACCACTCCAGGGGAGCATAGGTGGTAACTCCGCCTGTGCGAGTGCTTGTTGCACTGCAGTAAAACATGCAATGGCGAATGCAAAACTGTTTATTAGCTTTATCGTCATATTCGTATTTTCAGATTTATGAAGGTTTTTATTTAAACACCTAAAATGAGGAATCATCCTGTTTTGAAGGGATGAAACTCATCGCACGCTCGGCTATGGCCGTAATGCTCAAACTGGGATTGACTCCCGGATTGGCAGACAGTGCACTGCCGTCGCAAATCAGCATGTTTTCATAGTTAAAAACCCTGTTTTTGCTGTCGATTACGCCCGATGTATCATCTTTGCCCATACAGGCGCCTCCGAGGATATGTGCTGTGGT
>CANHEE010000118.1 GCA_947459655.1 Lewinellaceae bacterium | reverse complement strand
CTTGGAGGGACGCTTGAAATCTTTTACTTCCCAGTTGTATGCCTTTGCCGGCAAATCTAAAACCGAGACCAATCCGGTAGTTTTTCCTTTCGGATATGCAGGAATATCGGGGTAGGTAGATTTGGGTATGTACGGATCGTTTCTTTCATCCAGAACGATCAGACTGTGCGGGTCCGGGATTCTGAGGCTTCCATCTACTGCGTATTGGTATTTGAACGGTCCGTTGGGGAGATTTTTCATTTCAATCCACCACTTACTTCCGTCCAGACTATTTCGCATCAGGTATTCCGGTTTGAGTTCCCAGTTTGAAAAATCGCCTACTACAAATACATTTTGCTTGTTATTCGCATTTAACATCAGAAAAACGTCATTTCCCGACTGGGTTGCTCCAAGTCGCGCACCTGCAGGTGGATCTTGTTTGATTGCCTGTTGGGTAATCAGGTAGGTAAATGACTCTCTGATTGTATCACCGCCGTTCTGCGCTGTAAACTCAACAGTATGGGTTCCCGTTCCGGAAACAGTGATGTCATGAATCAGTTCCCGTGCCGCGGGTACTGACTTTATTATTGTGCCATTGTCTCTCAGGGTAAGTGCTGAATTTACACTTGCAGCTCCTTTCACCTGAAGGATATCGCCTTCTTTTTTCAGTACTGATGCACCGGTACCCGGACTTAAGAGTTTTGCTACGAAGAAACCGGGTTCGGTGAGTTCGTAGAATATATCTTTTCCCCCGGTTTCCTTACCTTCAGCGGAGCCGTTTCCATTTCTAAAAACAAAGGCCAGTTTCAGCACCTTTTCGCCCGCAGGAACGCCGTAATAGTCTCTGACTGTTGGTCCCAGTTCGTAGCTGTAGAGATTGGGTCCAATCTTAGTCATCTGCCATGCCGGATTGGCCACGCCCCAGGCCGTTTTTACATATCTCCATTGATTGGGAGCCAGGTCTGTCAGCACGCCTGTGTGCAAGTATACATCACAGTTGCAATCTCGGAGTCCGGCGGTGCCTTTGGTAGCATCAAAATACACTGTTACCTTGTCGTTTTCAGATGGAAAAACAGGTTCAGTATACACAATTTGCGCTTCTGCAATAAAACTAAAACCTACCCAGATCAGGATAAATAGCAGCATTTTCTTCTTCATAATCAGTCTATTTTGGTTAAAAACAGCAATTAAACGCTAAGGTAATTCGTTTTTGGAACGATAAAAATTAATTTTACCGCCCATCTTAATTCTGGTTGAATTATGACAAAAAGATTATGCTGCGTTTTGATTATATGTGTTATGCTGCAGGCTTCGATGCTTGCTCAGGCACGCGACAGTGCGTCAATACTCCCAGCTGCACTGCAGTTTCATCAGCTCTACCAGCAGTTGCGGGATGGATTGGCCGATACGGCTACAGCAAGAGTCAGGGTACGAACACTGCTATCGGAAATCGGCAGATACTACTATGAGCAAAAAACAGTTGACGCCTCTGATACCTCACTTTTTTTCCCAGTCCAGGGTTACGGTTTGCAAATGATTGGCGGTAAAAACGGGAGCGACTATGTGCCGGGGAAATACAATTTTTACAATACTTTTGGCAATCGCTCTCATCCCGCGCACGATATATTTGTGACAGATAAAGATCAGGATGCCATCGATGACAACAGCAATCAACCGATAAAAATATTCTCGGTTACGCCCGGCATAGTTGTTTCAGCGGAGCATTGCTGGGATACTACCATGAATACTCGTGGAGGGAATTATATCTACATTTACGAGCCTGAAACCAAAATGATGTACTACTATGCACATAATACGGTACTGTTTGTGGATATCGGACAGATTGTTCAGGCAGGCCAGCCTATTGCTTATATGGGTAGAACGGGTTTAAATGCATACAAAAAAAGATCTCCCACTCATTTGCACTTTTCCATGCTACAATTCCGGGAAGACGGCACTGCTTTTCCCGTTAAAGGCTACAGATATCTGAAAAGGGCTAGGGTAATTGGGAAATAATAGCATTCCTTAGATTAGATTTGAGGAAAGTAATCCTTTTAATTATTTTATTGAAAAACCACCTGATCTCGAAGGGTTTTTACTCAACTTCCTCATAATCAATAAATTCGCCAATATCTTTTTTTGGGGTTCGCTCTTTATCAGGGGTTGGTGTATGGCTTTGTGATTGGCCTTGCTGATTTTGGTGGTTGCTATTCGCTGAAAATGCAAAAAAGCGGTTGTAAATCCAATAGGCTAGCACGCTTAATATCAAGTACTTCATTGGGTTGCAATTGTCTGCCGAAAGTCGCAGAGTCACATATTCATTTGAAAAGTCAGCCGAACCGTAAAAAAGGGATGGTTTGACAACGGCTTATCGGAATTTTAGAATATTTTTGCGGATTAAGCATGCAAACCTCGTTTCGGAGGCACAAATATCTTACTAAAATTCAGTAATTAATTATTTTTCAATGAATTTCAAATTTTGGAACAACATAACGGGTTGGCTGGTCTTCGCGATGACGATGACGGTTTACTATTTTTCCGTTGAAAGCACAGGTAGCCTTTGGGATTGCGGAGAATTTATTGCAGGTGCCTACAAATTACAAGTAGTTCACCCGCCGGGAGCGCCATTGTTTTTGCTGATAGGAAGAATATTTACCATGTTCGCCGAGCTTTTTTCCTCTGCTCCGGAGGCGATTGCAGTATCAGTGAATCTGATGTCGGCTGCTTGCACTGCTCTGGCGGCAACTTTTTTGTGCTGGACAACTGTTATTCTTGCTAAAATGTCACTTGTGGACAGAGACGGCAAACTGAATACCGCTCAGTCTGTTGCTGTTCTGGGTTCGGGATTGATTGCGGGTCTTTGTAGTGCCTTTATCTCATCTAACTGGTTTTCAGCTGTTGAGGGTGAGGTGTATGCGATGTCCACTTTTTTTACTGCCCTAGTGATCTGGGCGATTGTAAAGTGGTATCATTTGCCGGATGAGCCTAAAAACGACCGCTGGCTGATTTTTGCAGTTTATGCATCTGCATTGTCCATCGGTGTGCACTTGTTGAGTTTGCTTACTTTCCCGGCTCTTGCGCTGTTTTATTATTTCAAAAAATACAAAAACCACACTCTTCAAGGCACACTGATTGCCGGTTTGGCAGGCGTATTGCTGGTCATTTTGATGCAGTCCTTTATCGTAACCGGCCTACCGCGGCTATGGGCCTGGTTGGAACTGATGATGGTCAATGATCTCGGACTTCCGGTATTCAGTGGTTTGATTCCGTTGCTTTTGATGGTTACCGGAGTCGTTTATCTGGGATTGAAAGGTACAGAAAATAAGGAGGTTACTCCTCTCCTCCAGGTAATAGTAGGATTATTGTCTGGTATGGCGGTGTACTCTGTATTGGGTGGCATACTGGGAACAGTGGTAGGGCTCGGGCTTGGTGTCTATATGGGCTACAGCTATTCTGCATTTTACAATTCTCTTCTACAAAAGATGTTGGTGGCATTTACTGTTTCCGTGATAGGCTATTCTGTAGTAGGAGTGGTTATGATAAGGGCGAATGCCAATACCCCGATCAATATGAACGCACCTACTGACCCGCTCAGATTGCTTCCATATCTGAATCGTGAACAATATGGTGACAGGCCTTTGTTTAAGGGGCCGAATTTTGATGCCCAGCCGATAGATACCAAGATAGAAGAGCGCTTCGGAAGGGTCGGAGACCGCTACGAGCCTGTTGATAAAAAAATTGATTATGTTTTCGATGACAAGGATAAAGTCATTTTTCCGAGGATGGGTGATTACCAGCCGGGTCGGGACGAGCAGTACCGTGCATGGATGGATCACAAAGGATACGCCACCACGGGCGATAACATCAGTTTCTTTCTGAGGTATCAGGTGGGATGGATGTATTGGCGATATTTCATGTGGAATTTTGTTGGTCGCCAGAATGGTGAGCAGGGCTATTTCCCATCGGATAAAACCAGTGGCCATTGGCTATCCGGAATCAAGTCTCTAGATGAAGACCGCCTTTACAACCAAAGTGAGCTGACCACTGCCATGAAGCAAGACCAGGCAAGGAACAAGTACTATTTTATTCCGCTTTTGCTGGGTCTCCTAGGTTTGGTTTATCACCTGGCCAAACGCAGGGAAGAGTTCCTGAGTCTGCTTGGTTTGTTTTTGATAACAGGTATCGGAATCATTGTATACACCAACCAGACACCTATGGAGCCCCGCGAACGGGACTACGTTCTTGTAGGGTCCTTTTTCACATTTTGTGTATGGATTGGCCTGAGTGTGGTGGCCGTAACAGATGTCATCGGGAACAAGCTTAAAGGGACAGCCATTGCTGTTGCGCCTCTCGCGGTTGTCCTTGCACTTAGCGCACCATACTTTCTGTTGACGCAGAATTTTGATGATCACAGTAGAAGAGGACATACCGGAGCGAGAGATTATGCATCCAATTTCCTGGAATCCTGTAAGCCCAACGCCATTATTTTCACATATGGTGATAACGACACCTATCCGCTGTGGTATGCGCAGGAAGTCGAGGGGATCCGTAAAGATGTGCGTGTAGTCAACTTGAGTCTGATAGCGGTTGATTGGTACATCAATCAGTTGCGCAGAAAAGTCAATGACTCTCCTGCCATCAAAATGAGTATTCCGGAGGCATCTTATCGTGGCTACCGCAGAAACCAGATGATTGCAAATACCAACGAAGCTGAGATGAATATTTTTGATGTGCTGAAATATGCCGGAGAAAACCACCCTTCGCGCGATATGGAAAGTATGTTCCTCACCAGCAAGTTGTCGCTACCGCTTGATCTTGAAAAAATGAGGGCCAATGGGCTGATCAGTCCTCAGGATACTGGAGTGGTGAGTGAAATCAAGTTTTCGCTACCATTGAATCCGAAATCGCCGTATATCATCAAGGATGATCTTGCCATCCTGGATTTGGTGGCATCAAACATCAACGATCGTCCGATTTATTTTGCTGTTACCTGTCAGCCAAATAAGTTGCAGGGATTGTCGAGTTTCATGCAACTGGAAGGTCTGGGATTGCGGATTATTCCGATAAAATCTAAAAGTGATACGCAGTTCAGCATTATCGGATCTGGAAGATGTGATACGGAAACAAGCTACAAGGTCATCATGGAGAAATTCAGGTGGGGTAATTTCGATAAAAAGAAAATGTTTGTGGACAGGAGTTACCAGCCGAGTGTTCAGAGTATGCGATTTGTGATACTGAGGACAGTTAGTTCGCTGATTGCAGAAAACAAGAACGACAAGGCGGTGGCACTGATTGATAAGTACTTTGAAGGGTTTCCGAATTTTAATTTCCCTTATGACTACAATGCTTTTTATCTGATCAATTCTTACATTATGGCAGGGAATTATGCGAAGGCCAAACCTCATTTGGAGATTCTTGCCAAAAATATGTTGGAGAATCTGAAGTTTTACAAGTCTATTGGTCAGAATGTGAAAAATGGTTTTGAGCAGGATTATTCGATGACCCTTAGAACAATGCGCGATGTAATTGACGCGGCAAAAACGGCTAAGGATGATGAGTTTGCTGCAAAACTGGAGGCTGAATTTGATCCTTACAACATCATGAAAGGGATGAAAGAACCGCTTGAAAAATAGTGCTCTGAAAGTTCTCTGTAGATGAATATGAATGGCGCCTAGTAACTTGGCGCCATTCATATTATTGTAAAAAAGGAGCTTTTGGCTCCGGGTCAGTAGACCATTTTTTGAATTGCTGCAACGATTTTGTCCAGTGCCGGCGGATAACCCACGTACTGGGTTTTGCGTGCGTCCATGCCCCAGATTCCGACGCTGATTACTTTTTTTCTATTGCCGTACGTGATTGAAATTCTCAGGGGAATCGGGGTGGGTTTGTATTTTTTTCTGCTGACACAAGCCTGGTCTGTGCAATCGTATTCCCGTTCCCATTCAAAATAATGCTGGCTTTCGGCAAATTGACACAGACGAATCAGATCCGCTCGTGGGATGTTCTTTTTGGTGGCCACCAGTCCTTTCGATTTGCTCTGAAATTCCCTTATGAGTTTACCATCAGACTTGATCCAGATAAAATCTCGGTATATGGGGTCCAGGCTGCCTGAATATCCACCCCCTGTGAGTTCAATGTTGATGTACACCGCTGGAATGCTGTTTTCGGCTTTTTGAATGTTTTTTTTCTTCTTCAGCCACGCAGGAAGGATGAAAATCTTTTTTTCGGTAATCCTGACCGTGGGCAGTTCATTTAGTGGTTTAGGAAAGGGGTGATGCTCTTCACAATTGATGTAGTGAAACTGAAAATGCCCCTTGCTGCCAGGTCTTTCAAATTCGAGCACCAATTCTGTGGGGCTTAATTTTACAATTTCAAACCGGTTTATGTGGTCAAAAGAATATTCCAGAAGGTTGTTTGTAAGCTTCCAGCCCCCCATAGTGTAGTTGCCGTTCAAAAATTGCTGGTAAGAATTGTCGAAGCGGAAATACAGAAAATACTGGTACCCGTAGTAGGCCCGGTGAATTGTGGCTCCTGATTCAACATGCAATGTTTGGTCGTAGCGCCACTTGGACTCCCGTAGCATATCAGGGGTAAAATTGCTGACCTCCTGTGCTTTAGCTACATAGCAAATAGCACAGCAAGGGATAATAAGCAGTACTGTAATATTCGAAAAGATCTTCATGTTGCTTAATTCCGGTCTGAGCTGACAAAAATAGTACTCAAAATGAAAGCTGTTCTTTTTTCATTATTAATATAGTAAATCCGCCGTTTTTTAGTTTTTCTCCTTACGAAGCCGCCGTCTGGAAACCTCAGTGAAATGTACTGCCTGAATGTATTTTGATGAGCGTAAAATTGGCAAGATGACAATACTGTGACGCATTTATCATGATCATCGGATGTTTGTTGCCATTTTATTTTTTGGTTTCAATTCAATCTACTACATTTGCATTAGATAGCTGTATCAAACTTTCCTCCAGCCTTCACGCTAGTTCTTGTAACTTTGAAGACTGACAGAGAGGAACACCTCAAGTATAAATTCATTCCTTACAAATAATAATTATCAATCAACCTTCACAATGAAAAAAATACTATTCTTCTTACTTTGCTCTTTTACGATTGGGCAAATTAATGCTCAGATGAGTGGTACTGTCACTGTACCGGGAACCTACCCGACTCTTGCAGCCGCCATCACAGCACTAAATACCAACGGTGTGAGCGGCGCAACAACCATTGAGGTTTCCGCATCTGAAACGGCTCCGTCGACAGGTTACGTCATCAATACCTTTACCGGTGCCAGTTCAGCCAACAGGGTGACCATCAAGGCCATTGGTGCAGTTACTCTCACGGCACAAACAGGAACCAGTACAACAACCGATGGTATCATCAAACTGAATGGTTGCGATTTCGTGACTATTGACGGATTTACCATTATTGAGAATGCTGCCAATACCACTGCGACAACGCGGATGGAGTGGGGTATTGCAATGGTTGCACCAACCGCTACTGATGGTGTTCAGAATTGTATTATAAAGAATTGTACGATTGCATTGACGAGGGCTTATGCAAATACTGCAATCTATGCAAGACAGCATACTGCTACCTCAGCAGCTGCAGCAGTAGCTCCGACCTCAGCGGCCGGAGCACACAGCAATAATACCATTACCAATAATACTATTCTTGAGTGTGTCACCGGTATTTTCCTCCAAGGGCACACTGCTTTTCCCGGTCAAAACAATAAAGTTGGTGACACCGCCGGAACTGGTAACAACATCACGGTTGGGGACAATGCTACCGCTGCCAACACAGCCAGAGGTATAGTGCTCTCGGGTCAGCAGCTATGTCAGGTCAGATACAATACCGTAAATTCTGCTGCATCACCAATTCCGTCCACATCCATATTTGGAATCTGGATGGCAAGTTCTGGATTTGATGGTGGAGCCGCAAGTTCATATACGATTTCAAACAATACTGTTTCAATCAGTACAGCCACAGCTACAGGAAGCTTGCATGCAATCCGCACTGAGGCAGCTGCAACGATTGTGATTTCAGACAATACAATACAGAATTGTAACATGACTTCTGTAACAACTGGTGTCGGAACTGGTATTACAGCTGCTGCATCCTTTGCAATTTCTGTCTCGACAACCATTACCAATAATATCATTGTCAACAATACTTTTGGCTCTGCTGTAACAACAACGGGATCAATGGCACTGATCAGAATGGAAGGACCACGGTCTTTTGCTGAATCACCAATTGCCAATGTAAACGGCAACCAGCTGATCAACAACACCATCATTGGTGCGACGGGTGCGCATCGTCTGATTGAGGTGCTGGGTAACTGTCCGACAACCAACATCAACAACAATATTATCAGAAACATTACCCTGAATGCGTCTCTGAATGGTTTCAGCACGTTTGTTGCCTGCATCGACAATGAATTTTGCACCGGATCAGTACAGATGAACGGCAATGTTATTCGAAATGTACAGAATTCTGCTGCCACGGGTAATCTCTATGCCATCAGGGCTATGACAACCACCAATACCAATGTTGACATGAACAACAACATTGTGACCAATGTTGGTTTTACGAATACTTCAGGTGTATCCAATGTGTTCCTTAAGGCTTTGTTGGTTGAAAATGGACCCGGAAAGCAGTACAACATGGTCAATAATTTAGTGGATACCTTATTTATCCGCGGAACGAATACCGCTACAGCCAATGTGCTTTACGGTATCCAGAACGATGTTCAGAATCAAACCGGAAATACAAAAAATATTACCGGAAACATCATCCGAAATATCGAAATGGGAATTAGAGGCGGGACCAGTAATACCTCTGCGGGAATCAGATGCGGTGGGGGTGCCAATGGTATTGTCAGCAACAACATTATTCAAAATGTTGGTTACACCACGGCTGGTCCGAACGCAGGATACATCGCTGGTATGAGTATAGGGTACGCTGATGACTCTTTGATTGTCCGGAACAATTTCATCTCCGGAATTTACGCCAAAAACACCTCTCTTGCTTCCATCATGCACATCATGGGGATT
>CANHEE010000117.1 GCA_947459655.1 Lewinellaceae bacterium | reverse complement strand
GCCAAAACGGACGAATCAGGTTGTTGCCACATGGTTACGAGAGACAGGGACCAGAGCACGCGTCTGCTCGGATGGATAGGTATCTCCAACTTTGTGGCGAGTATAATATGACCATTGCCAACCTCACAACCAGTGCCAATCTGTTCCACTCATTCCGCAGACAACTGGCCAGAAATTTCCGGAAACCGCTCATCATCATGAGTCCAAAATCCGGACTCCGTCACCCAATGTCTGTAAGCCCTATTTCAGACTTTGAAGCAGGAACGACCTTTAAGGAAGTTATTGGAGATCAAAATGTTGGCAAAAAAGTAAGAAGAATTCTGTTCTGCTCTGGAAAAATTTCCTTCGAGCTGATTACCAAGAAAGAAGCCCTGAATGCAAAAGACATTGCAGTGGTAAGAATTGAGCAATTGTACCCTTATCCTTCAGATCAGGTTCAAAAGATCATTGACCAGTATAAGGGGGCAGAGATGTGCTGGGTGCAGGAAGAACCGGCCAATGCCGGAGCTTGGGAATACCTCAGCTCAAGGTATGCTCACTTTAAAAATGCGAAACTGATAGCCAGACCCGTAAGTTCATCACCTGCTACAGGCTACGCTAAACTACATGCCACCGAACAAGCGAGAATCGTAGACGAGTGTTTCAAAAAATGACAAATTGATGCCTAAACGCTCAATGTAGAAGCACTTTTAGTTAGAATTTTTGTAAAAAAGTTTTATTCAGAACGCGCTGATGGAGATGTAGCGCGTTCCGTTTTTAACGACCTAAAAATCAAAATTGTCTGACTATTTTTTTGCATTTCGTTTCCCAAATCATCATTTAAGCTCAGAAAATGTACTTACATTTGTCTGTTCTTTATTACCGATATGCAACTTTACCACTATTTACTGCTCTTTTTTTCCATAGCCGGAGGAGGCCTGCTTGCTTTTAGGATCAGAGAAAGAATACAGGGTTATCTCCAGACTATCCTCTCCTTTTCCGGAGCGTATATTGTTGGTATAACGGCGCTTCATCTGATACCTGAAACATTCGATGGCAGCTCAGGTGGGGGTCTCGGAATGTGGTTGTTGCTTGGTTTTTTCGGACAATTGTTGCTGGACCAGCTGTCGACAGGTCTAGAGCATGGACATATACATGCCGCACACAAAGCAAACGCCACTTTCGCACTGAAAGTAATGGTAGGACTTTGTATCCACTCGTTCATTGAAGGGATGCCGCTAAATGCCGTGCTGACTGACCAGAACCATACCGGTCATCATGAGCATTTGTTCTGGGGCATCATTATGCACGAAGTACCGGCATCTTTTGCGCTCAGCACACTTTTACTCATTTCAGGCTATCCCTGGAAAGTAGCGCTAATTTGTCTTTTAACCTATGCCTCCATGTCTTCACTGGGAGCCTTGACCGTTTCAAATATCGGCACAGACGAAAATGTGAGCAAAATTTTGATGGCCATAGTTATCGGATCCTTTCTTCATATCTCCACTACCATTTTATTTGAGGCCGACAGCGCACATCACATTTCGCTTCGGAAACTCGCAGCCATCCTTCTCGGTCTATCGATGGCGCTTTTTACACTTTTATAGTTCTTTTGTCATAAGAATGTCTAATTAGGCAATTGTCAGTTTTTGATGACACTTGCTTATCAAAGTTGTAGGCCACAAAATTTAATTTTGCAGCCGTTATTCATTCGCAACACTTAAAAACGAATTATGAAAAAAGTTTTTCTCCTTTTAGCGACCTTAACATCAGCTCTTGAGCTTACGCATGCACAAGCTATTCAAATTTCATGCGGACAATCTTATCTCAAACAATCGTTCTATTCGCTGACAAATGATGCCAGCACAACCATCAACAATTCAGAATGGGACATCGCTTTCACTGTTTTCGGCCAGCAGGATGCAGGTGTATTTTTAAATGAAGCAGCAGGAACAGGCGTTCCACCCCAGGTGCCACTTAAATTATTCAAAACCAACTCAACTATTTTTGCAGATGTAAATATGTCTTCTATTTTGAAAGACAGTCTCTACAACGATGAAGTGGGATGGTCTTATGGCGCATTCAACAGTGAGCGTAACGCTGCAAATCCATTTGATTATGGTTGGGGAGCGTACAATACCTCCAGTAAAAAAGTGGAAGGAAACAAGGTTTATGTCTTGAAACTCCGCGATGGTTCCTACAAAAAAATAGAAATTCAGAATTTAAATCTCACCGTTTATACTTTTCGCCACGCAAACCTTGACGGGTCCGATGAAAAAGTTGTAACAATCGACAAAAGTAAATTTACCGGCAAAACGCTTGCTTATTATTCTTTCGCAAAAAACGAGGTGAAAGATTTAGAGCCGGCAGGAGGTTTTGATTTGCTTTACACAAGATATAACTCTACCGTAGTACAAAATAATGTACCTGCAATTTATCCTGTGCTGGGTATCCTGACCGGTAGAGGGATACAGACCGCAAAAGCAACAGGAATTGATCCATCGAAAGTCGCTGCACAGGATTATGCTGCTAAATTTGAAAAAAAATCAGATGTCATCGGATACGACTGGAAAACATTTACACTTGCAACCAACACCTGGTCTATACCTTCCGATTTGGCTTATTTTGTAAAATTGCGCAACGGTGATGTGTACAAGATTGTGTTTGCAGATTTTGAAGGAAGCGCAACAGGAATTACAACATTTGAAAAGACCTTCATTGGCAAGCTCACTTCTGCAACTGAAAACAGAGCTGTTGACACAAAACTGAACGTATTCCCGACCCTTGCCTCCGAGGTTCTGAATGTTGCATTTGACAATGCCAACTCAGAGAAATATGATTTAAATATTCACAACATCTCAGGCCAGACCGTCCTTTCTGCCAATATGGAAGTGCAGTCAGGATTTCAGGTGAAAACCATCGACGTTAGTGCACTTACCAGTGGGACTTATATTCTCACCTTGCGCTCAATGAAAGGGATTCGCTCTGCAAAATTTATCAAACTATAAAACTTTATGTTTTACAGGGTCTTCCTACTATCGGTACTTTGTCATATTTCGCTCTACGCCCAACAAGATTCTACGGTTCACACCTTGAATCAGGTGGTTTGCACTGCAATGTCCTGTCCGACGCCTGTCAAAAACGCGATTTATGCGGTAAAAGTCATTGACCAACGCAACATCCTGCAGCGCGGAGCAAACAACCTCGAAGAACTGCTGATTTCAGAGACCAGTATTCGATTTCGCTCTGATGTGTTGCTGGGGAGTGGTATTCAGATTGGCGGCATCGGTGGCGAAAATGTCAAAGTACTGATAGATGGTGTCCCGGTAATAGGAAGACTCAACGGCAACGTAGACCTCAGCCAAATCACACTTTCAAATGTGGCAAAAATAGAAATTATTCAGGGTTCCCTATCAAGTATGTATGGCTCAAATGCATCTGGGGGCGTTATTAACATAATTACCCGAAAAACCCAGATGAAAGAACTGGAATTTCAAACTTCGTCATTGTTTGAAAACATCAATATCCGCAACAATTTTTTTAACGCAGGATACAGGTTTAAAAAACTCCTCCTTCAGGGTGGCGCAGGATTCTATCGTTTCGCAGGATTACTTACAGATAGCAGCAGATCAGTAACTTGGAACCCTAAAAGTCAGCTAAATTCGCGCATACTCGCAAAATATTATATTTCAGACAACCAACAGTTCAGTGCAGGCTACAATTACTTTGATGAAAAAGTAGACAATCTGGGTGAAGAAAAGCTCAAAAACACTAAAAACGCTTATGCGTTTGATGATTATTATACCACTGTCAGAAGGGACATCAATTTGAACTATCAAGGCAACTGGGATAATTTCTCTGTGCAAAGTACCATAGGCATTAACCAGTTTAACCGGCTAAAAGAATCGTTCAAAACCAGACTGCAAAGTGGCGAGCAGGCTCTATTGGCCGGGCTGCAGGATACTTCTGTTTTCAGAGGTTTTCTAACCCGCTCTGTGGCTGTTTACAACCACAGTCCCAATGTAAATTTCCAGGCAGGAGTCGAGTCATACTTTGAGTCCGCGAAGGGGTCGAGAATAAAAGACATGAGCATGAATGACGCACACTATGCAGACATTACCGATGTGGCTGTTTTTGGTTCCGGAACTCTACAAATACTGAAAAAAAGCCTTTCTATTCAACCCTCTTTCCGCGCATCTTACAATTCAAAGTACAAAGCTCCCATAACACCCGGCGTGCATTTTCTCTATAAACCCAATGAAAGATTCACTCTAAGAGCAAGTTATGCCAGGGGATTCAGAGCACCATCGCTGAAAGAGTTGTATTTCAATTTTATAGACATAAACCATTTTATTGTTGGAAGTCAGTCTCTCAAGGCAGAAAACTCAGACAATTATTTACTGAGTCCATCCTACTATATCGAAAAAGATCAGAACAGTTATCTTTTTGAAGCCCAGTTTTTTTACAACCACATCAAAGACAGAATTACGCTCTCAAGAACAGACCCTGATAATATCCAGTATACCTATATTAACGTTGGTGATTTCAAAACCCAAGGTATCAATACTGCATTTACATACTGCCGCAATAGTTCACTTAAAGTGAAAGCGGGATTTACCTACACCGGATTTTACAACGATCTTGCCAATCAGTCGGCGGGTGAAAAAACCTACGATTACTCGCCAGAGAGTAGTTTGGAGCTCAATTATACAATACCCAAAGTCGACATAAGCATCAATATTTTACACCGATACATTGGAAAAGTGCCCAACTATAGTTTCGATGTAATCGGGAACAAAACCTACCGAAGCTTGATGGAAGATTATCAGTTGATGAATGCTACAATGAGCAGGTTTTTTCTTCGTAAGAGACTGCACCTCACCATGGGAGCGAAAAATCTTTTCAATGTAAGCAGCATCAATCAGACCGGTGCAGTGACCGCCGGCCATGGTTCCGCCTCCGGTTTATTGCCGGTTAATTTTGGCAGGAGCTTCTTCGTAAAAATTGACGTCAATCTGACTTCACGTCGATGAATCTTTGCAGTACACATCACTTTTCCCCTGTTTACAATTAGGCCTTGATAGAGGGCCTCTTGCTTTCCTCTGTGGTGCGTCAAACCGCCTGTGCAGTTTGCCATAGACACTTGATATTCAATACCTGAAAAATATTTACCTTTACAACCAAAACTTGCATAATTGGTAAGAGGTATGAGTTCATCTGAATACAAAACACTGGAATTAGAGTCTTTTGGTGAATTTCGAGACCGCGGCTCCAAATTTATCGCATTTGCTGCTCCGATTGTGTCTGAAAAAGAGGCCCAGAACTACATAGAACAACTCAAAAAAAACCATCCAAAAGCGAGGCACTGGTGCTATGCTTGGAGGCTCGGTGCCGACAAAAATCACTTCCGGGCAAATGACGACGGGGAACCCTCCGGTACGGCGGGCAGACCAATACTCGGACAGATTGATTCCGCAGGTCTGACACAGGTCATCATCGTTGTGGTACGATACTTTGGTGGTACCCTGCTCGGGACTTCAGGACTTATCAATGCTTACAAGGAAAGTGCCCGACTTGCACTGGAGTCTGCCACAATAGTTGAAAAAGTGTACCGGACAAGAATTCGAATAAATTTCAATTACACACTGATGAGTGATGTGATGAATGCCGTAAAAAAACTGGAACTTGAGCTCAACCACAAGGATTTTGGCGAAACCGCCGTAATTGAAACCGAAGTTCCCCGCGACAAGGTTGATGAAACGTGGCTGACCTTTAAAGCTGCGGTGCTAAAAATTGAGGAAAATCAGGCAAGTGAAATAAAGCATATCGGTGGACTGGAATGGCAGGTCATAGCTTAATGCTAAAAAAATAAAAATGAGATTCGGCAATGAATGACAGGAGACTGGCAAAAATACGAGAGGTGGCCCGAACCCGCCAGAATACCCTGGCTGTTATTCTGGAAAATGTTCACGACCTTCACAATCTGGGTGCCGTAATGCGCACAGCTGATTCTGTCGGCGTAAGAGAAATTTATGTGGTTTATTCCGATCCTAACATCACGCCTAAGAAGGTCAAACTGGGAAAACGCACAAGCGCCGGTACCCGAAGATGGCTGGATGTTTACTTTTACGAAGACCTGGACAAGTGCATGGAGGATGTTCGGCATAAATACGACCGTATTTATGCCACCCACCTAGAAAAAAATGCAGTGCCCGTTTATGAATTGGATCTTAGTGCGAAAGTGGCATTACTGTTCGGCAACGAGAAAGATGGTGTAACCGAGGCTGCTCTAAAAAAATGTGATGGAAACTTCATCATTCCACAGCTTGGAATGGCGCAAAGTCTTAACATTTCAGTGGCCGCCGCTGTAACCCTGTACGAAGCATACCGACAGCGGAAAGCAAAAGGAATGTACGATGAAAACGTTCCGCAAACAAGTTCAGAACAGGAATCACTGTATGAAGTATATCTGGAGCGGTGCAAAATCAAGGATGACCGACTTGCTAAAAAGATAGAATAACCAAGACTAAGGTTATTTCCTTCGAAAACCACCTTTTGGCATACCCATTCCCGGCATTCCTGGAAAGCTGCCTTTGCTGACTTGATGCATCATTTCGCGCATCTGGTTAAACTGCTTAATAAAATTATTGAGGTCTTCCAGTGAACGACCACAACCCGATGCAATGCGCTTCTTACGACTGAGATTTATCAGATCAGGGTTGGCCCTTTCTTTGGGTGTCATTGAAAAAATAATGGCTTCTACTTTTTTTAGATCTTTGTCGCTGATATCAATATCCTTCATCATTTTACTCATTCCGGGAATCATGTTCATGAGACTTTTGATATCACCCATCTTCCTGATCTGGTTCATTTGTCCGAGAAAATCGTTGAAATCAAACTGATTTTTCTTGATTTTTTTCTCGATTCGCTTTGCTTCTTCTTCGTCAAATTGCTCCTGTGCTTTTTCAACAAAAGAGACAATGTCACCCATTCCGAGAATACGATTTGCCATCCGATCCGGGAAAAAGACATCCAGTGTGTCCATCTTTTCACCCATGCTGACAAATTTGATCGGCTTACCTACAGTATATTTCACCGACAAAGCTGCCCCACCACGGGTGTCACCATCCAGTTTGGTTAGTACGACACCATCGTAATTTATTCTCTCATTAAAAGTTACGGCAGTATTTAAAGCGTCTTGACCAGTCATGGAATCGACCACAAAAAGGGTCTCTGATGGTTCGATGGCCGCTTTGACTTTTGCGATTTCGTTCATCATTTCCTCATCCACGGCCAATCGGCCAGCGGTATCTACAATGACGGTATCGCAACCTTTCTGCCTGGCTTCCCTTATGGCATTCAAGGCTATTTCGACAGGATTTTTGTTTTCAAGTTCCTTGTAAACCGGTACACCAATCTGCTCACCAAGCACAGAAAGTTGGTCAATAGCAGCAGGACGGTAGACATCACAAGCCACCACCATTGGTCTTTTCCCCTTCTTGGTCTTTAGATGATAAGCTAGTTTTCCGGTAAAAGTTGTTTTTCCGGAACCCTGTAATCCGGCTATCAGAATTACTGAGGGATTGCCTTTCAGGTTAATTCCTGCGGATTGGCCACCCATTAATTCCGTGAGTTCATCGTTGACGATTTTGACCATCAACTCTCCCGGCTTCACTGCTTTCAGCACATTTTCAGAACCAAGCGCCTTTTCCTTTATTCTATCGGTAAACTCTTTTGCAATTTTGTAATTGACATCGGCCGCTACAAGGGCTCTGCGTATCTCCTTAACCGATTCCGCTACATTGAGGTCGGTTAATTTATTGTCTCCTCTGAGCGCTTTTAACGCGCCTTCAAGCCTTTCACTTAAGCTTTCAAACATTTTACAGGGTTGTTGTTTTTAAATGAACCGCAAAGTTAAACAATGATGCGTTAATATTACAAGTATGCCCGACGCATATTTGACAAATAAAAAATTAAAACAAACGAGTAACCAGGCGGCTCAAAAAACGGGATATGGCAGGGGAAAAGGTCACTGCGGCAAACAGTTTATCCATCAGCGCAGGTGACCTGAAAAGCAGGGTGATCAATTTTCCCTGCATCATCTCCTTTGCAAACTTTTTCCCAATCTGTTGCTCATAAACAGCAACACGAGTTTTGCTAAAATCGTTCTTTTCAAAACAATCAGCAATCGCAAGGGCAGCCTGCTTGCCCATGGTCATTGCCTGCCCAACTCCTAGTCCTGCGAGCGGATTTGAACAAAATGCGGCATCACCAACAATGATAAACCGCTCTCCTGTGTAAGAAAGTGCGGGATTGTGAAGCGTCATGGCTGCTCCCATGGGTTTGTAAATTTCCTCTGCTCCCTCAAAAACAGAACTAGGAACCAGTCCACTTTGAACAAATTTTCTGATAGTAGCAATCAGATCAGGTTTGTTGGTCTGAAATGAAACCCTATCAATGGCGATTTCAATGTTTACCCTGTTACCCGGAGTTGGACAAACGACCAGGGCGTGTACAAAGGGCTTTACGCAGTAATGAATCGTCACACTCCTATCCGGAAAAGGACGCTTCAATTGGAAATACAATCGCTCAAAAATAAAATGATTCGGACTTTGGGGCCGGACATCACCAAGAAAATTCCTGGTCAGCCGAGAATCCGACCCGCAGGCCATCAGCAGAAAGGAGGCCTCAACAACTAGGTCGCCGCCCCTTGTGGCAACAACAAATGAATCTTCTTTTTTTTCGATGGAAACTACTGTTCGGTTGTCAAAAAAACGTAGATATGCAGATTCGCGAGCTTTTTTTATCAGATAATCATCAAAAAACCAGCGTTCGGTCTGGATTCTTGGTGTTTTTTTGTTGCGCTCTGCATTGATATTAAATACCTTTCCGGGCTCTCTAAGCAAAGTGTAATGGTAGGTATGCTGGATGATGTTCCGTTGCAACATTTCGGGAATAATGGAAGAATCAATTTCGTCCAGAATTCGGGTTACCCGACCATCGTAGCACTCTCCACAAACTTTGTGGCGGGGAAATACATCTTTCTCAAGGATAATATGATCAATCTTCCTTT
>CANHEE010000116.1 GCA_947459655.1 Lewinellaceae bacterium | reverse complement strand
GCAAGTAAGCATGTTTTCATAGAAAAACCCCTTACCGAAACGGTTGAGCAGGCAGAGATTTTACTGGACCTGGCAAAAGAAAAACAATTGAAAGTACAGGTGGGTCATGTAGAGCGTTTCAATCCTGCCATGCTGGCGATTCGCGATGTGCCGTTGAATCCGCTGTTTATTGAGGCGCACCGCCTGGCCGTTTTCAATCCGCGTGGGACAGACGTTTCCGTAGTTCTTGATCTAATGATTCACGATCTGGACATCGTGCTGAGTCTTGTGCCATCTGGTATCAAGCAAATCAGTGCTAATGGAGTCAGTATTGTGAGCAATAGTCCGGACATTGCGAATGCGAGAATAGAATTTGAAAACGGTTGTGTTGCAAACATCACAGCATCCCGAATTTCTATGAAAAACATGCGAAAAGTGCGGGTTTTTCAGCGTGATGCCTATATTTCCCTAGATTTTATGGAAAAGAATGCTCAGGTGATCAGGATGTACGAGGATGACCTCAGCAATGCACCGACTGAAAACCTGATCCCAATAGAAACCTACAATGGTGTCAAACATCTGCACCTGAGTTCACCGGAGGTAGAACCCGGGAATGCTATTCAAATGGAGCTTTTTTCGTTTGGCGATAGCATTCTCAATGATTTGCCGTTGAAAGTGGATATTCGGGATGGTTATGAGGCACTTCGGGTTGCCCACCTGATCAACCGCGAAATCAGCGAAAGGACGGCTGCCCTGTCGGTAAATTGCTGACCGCGATTTCACAAATCAAAATATTTTATACCTTTGGGAAACAACTTAAAAATCTGAAAATATGCAATACCAACAACTGCTGGTTGAAGAAAAAAACGATATTCTTTTTGTGACCATAAACAGGGAGAAAGCCCTCAATGCCCTAAATTACGATACCTTCACCGAACTTGAGCACGTTTTTGGGAAGCAGTATGCCAAAAGAAACGACATCATCGGGGTAGTCATCACCGGTGCAGGTGAAAAGGCCTTTGTGGCCGGCGCCGACATCAAGGAGCTGACCGAAATGGATGCAGAAAAGGGTGAGGAATTGTCTCAGCGAGGTCAAGATATTTTCTTTTTGATTGAGCGTTTTCATCGTCCCGTAGTGGCTGCAGTCAATGGCTTTGCACTAGGTGGGGGTTGTGAACTATCGATGGCCTGTCAAATGCGGGTTGCAGGTGAGAAAGCAAGATTCGGTCTTCCCGAACTTAATCTGGGACTAATTCCGGGATACGGTGGTACTCAACGGCTCATCCAATACATCGGAAAAGCCAAAGCCATGGAATATCTGCTCACATCAGATATGATCAACGCAGCTGATGCGTTGCAGCTTGGACTGGTGAACTATGTGGTACCTGCAGGCGAAGAAGTTTCAAAGGCGGTAGAAATCATCGAGAAAACGCGCAATAAAGGGCCGCTAGCAATTAGAAAAGCCATCGAAGCTGCCAATGCCTATTTCGACTCCTGTATGGACGGTTACATTGCAGAAAGCGAAGCATTTGGTGATCTGTGCATGAGTAGAGATTTTCGTGAGGGTACCAGCGCTTTTGTCGAAAAGCGTAAGGCGGAATTCAAAGGAAAATAAAAAGCACGTTTTTACAGCTCATATTTGTAACGCGGACCAATTCTAAAAAACCCTTCTCTTTCGTAAAAGTGAAGGGTTTTTGCGTATTCTTCACCGGGCGTTGTGACTTCCAGTCGCTTCCAATTCCGATTTGCGCCAAGTTCCTTGCACTTGTCGAGTAATATGCTGCCCAGTCCCTCCGAGCGATATTCCGGGACAACATACAATTCGTTTATAACCCCAATCAGTCCGCAGGCATACAGCGAAATGGTTTCGGTTACGGTTACTAATCCTACCGCATTTACATTTTCATCAAATGCCAGCAGGGTGGAATGTCGATTGTCTCCGTCTATCTCGGTGTAAACAGCAGCAATATCCTCTGCCTCCGGCGTGTGGCCAACTTCTTCAAAAAGGCGGGCAATTAGTACAGAAACTGTAGCGATATCAGATTCATCGGCAATCCGGAAGTGAAACATAAATAAAGATTTTGGGTATAAGCAAAAATATCATAACTTCCACTGTGGCTGCTCTACAAAAATACTCCAAAAAACCGATTAAAGAAATTCATTGTGCTCCAAGCTGAAGTGCCACGAGATTTTAACATTATTAAGCAGACAATTAGTTCGGGCCATTTTACGTTTTTGAATTTCTAATCACAAACAGTTGGATACTTTCTGCTTAATCAAATTGTGAGTGCAGACTTATTAATTGCAAACAACTAAAAATCAATGAAATATCTGTTTATCGTAATATTTTGCGCCATGCTGTGTTCTGCAGCCTCTGCCCAGGACTACAGACAGGATGAGGGGGCGCTCAGAACATCCAATGGATATCTGTTGTACAATATCTTGCAGAACAACTCCTTTACTTTGGAATTAGATGGTAATGTAGATTTGTCATCATATCCGGTAGTGAAGCACAACGATAGGAATTTTGAGTTTGAAAAAGCCTCTGCGGCTGAATTTGGCAAAACCGAGCCTGAGATGCTTAAAAGGTTTATGGAAGCTGAAAAATCCCTAATGGCCGACAAATTACACTCAACTTCCGAATCCAAAACTGAAATTATTAGTCTGCTGAATCGCCGTGTGAATTTCTGGCACTATGCCCATCCGCACACTGAAGAACCCGGTAAAGCGACGGGTCGTATACTGAAAACCTACTTCATGGACTTTGTCAACGGTGATTTGATTTTTAGACTTTCCTATCCATCTGCTACCGGAAACGAGTCCGAAGCCAAACAGTACCTACAAAGCATACTGAACAACTTCCGCTTCTACAAATCTCAACTCGATTTTGATAAACTAAGCAAAAGCGTCGAATCGGGATTGAATTATTATACGGAGTAGGTGGATGTGATCCAGTAATCTGTTTGTAAAAATTCGGGTTGGAGTATATGCCGAGAAAGCGTAAAAGAAAGAAAAAAAATCCTTCTCGAGGTTTTTTTCAAACCACAAAAAAACCGTTACTTTGCGGAAAATTTAGCAATCGCTTGATTTTATCGTTCCGTAGTTCAACGGATAGAATAAGCGTTTCCTAAACGTTTGATATGGGTTCGATTCCCGTCGGGACGACATTTATTCCGCATAAATTATTGTTTTTCAATATTTTATGCGGTTTTTTATTATTCCTAACAGCAACGGGATAAAGGAAGGTTAGGGCACTTTTGATTGCCCGGAATCTACATATAAGGTTCTCTTGATAGGATTGATGAATCAAATGACCAGAATTTATTTTGATTGTTCTTTGGCTTCGGGCCAACTAGTTGCCGTGTAAAACCATGAAAATTCTGATTCTGACATTTTCCTAAGGTGTGATTTCCTTAATTCACCAATGGAAATCTTCTCAATACTCCACTCAACAGTTTTATCATTAGTTCGTAGGTGTTCTGGAACGCGGAGATGCTGATGAATTCTCTCGCAGAATGGGCGTAGGCATATCCGACACAGATGTTCGCACCGCACACCTCTGTGCAAAGTTCCATAATGTCGGTGTAGCCTGTATTGTCGTCATCAATGAATCCCGTGTTACTCTCGATGAAATTGCGAAACTCGGTTGAGACGGGGAGATTGTAGGTGGTGTAGTGCTCCCTTCGTTTGGCGTAGGCAAGTCTTCTGTCAAATTCAAAAATAAAGCAAGAGCGGTTGATAACAGATGCAATTTCAGGATGTTCACGCATCAGGTATTTTGAGCCTGTGCAGCATCCCGGTGCGTCATCGTGAGTGCCTTCTTCGTAGTCACATACCAGAATATGATGACCCATGTCTTTTAGCAACCACAACATCGCACATCCAGCTCGGTCATCGGCACCAATACCGTAACACGAGCTGCCACTCCTGAAAACATCATCATCTTCTACTATTTCATGTTCTCCGCTGACCTCAAAAACAGTATCCGCATGTGCGACCAATGTCGCTGCATCCGGTCTGTGACCTTTGATAAACAGGAATCGCTCACCGGGCTTGTGTCCTATATGCATTTGTGCGCCCGGGAGCTTGGAGAAGATTTTAAAAATGCCGTCGGCTGTGTCAAGGGGCTGCTGTAGGAAATTGAGTAAAGTTTCTTTTGTGTTCATTGCTTATATGAATATTTGTTTAGCCTCCCATTTGTGCTTTGAGCGTTTTGCCATCGGCAAAATTGGGGTTCATTCTAAGGGATATATTTACCTGTTTCATAGCCTCTTCGCGGTTGCCCATATTGAAGTTGGCCAGCGCCATTTGGTAGTGCAGAAACTCGGTGTCTATGCCCTGCTTCATTGCTGTATTGGCATTGTCAATCGCCTTTTGAAAAAGATTCTGCTTCAGGTAGCAGTAACCACGCAGAAGGTACACTTTATCCCGATCGTTCATTGGGATATATTTCAGTGCTGTTTCTAGATCCTGCTCAGCTTTTCCAAGGTCAAGACTCATATAGGCCATAGCCCTGTTGTAATAAAAATTTCCCTTCAGAGGATTGATGGCAATGGCCTTGTCGAACATCTCCACAGCTTTCTGCGGATTGTTATTTATGCCATAATAATTTCCCAGTCCTTCATAAATGGTTGCCTGTCGTACAGGATATGGCACGCTGAGGGCTTCCTCAAAACAAGCCCTAGACTCCTCCAGTTTTCCTGTTTTTCCGTAATGCAAGCCGAGATTATTGAGAATATTTTCATCTTTGGGATAAAGCTTTCTTGCACTGCTGAACAGCGTCTCGGTGTCCTGCCAAACGTCTGTTTGTTTCATCGTCTGGTTCATGCAAAATGCCCCAAAAACAAAGACTAAAGCCCATGTAGTATATTTGAGTTGTCGGTGCTGCACAGTCAGCTTCTCCAGCCAGATCAGTAGTCCGGCGCTAAGTCCGATATAAGGCAGATAGGTGTAGCGGTCTGCCATAACAACAAGACCGACGCTGATGAGCTGCGCCACCAATATGACAGTGAAAAAATAGTATAGAAATCCAAAGAAGATGGACTTTGTAAAACGCAGACTCCACCAGCAAATACCCCCAATCAACAGAAAAAGCAGCAGATGCAAACCATAGTTTATAGGGAGGGGTAAGCCCTGTAGTTCTTCTACGGGATAGGGATAGAAAGGCGAAAGATTTACCGGAGCAAAAAAGCGGAAAATATACTGCATCATTCCATAGCCCGCAAAGATGAATCTGTTCAGCATACTCAAGTTTTCACCCGATGCCAAAGCAGATTTGTATCCTTCAATGTTGTTGAAAAAACCGTGGAAATTGCCTCCTTTTTGGATGTCCATCGCAACTAGACCAAACAGCAGTGCCAACGCAAACAACGGAATTTTTTCCATCCAGACCTTGGTGCTCGTCAGCGAGCGACCTTTGTACCAGTCAATCAGTAGCAACACCGGCACCAGGGACACGGCCATTGCCTTCGATAGGCAAGAGAGCACAAAAAGAACAATTACAGCAAGCATCCATACTCCTTTCCGCTCTTTAAGGTATTGTAGGTAGGTGACAGAGGCCAGCAAGAAGAAAAAACTGTATAAGACGTCTTTGCGCTCTGACACCCAGGCGACTGATTCCACGTGCATGGGATGGACAGCAAATAACAGTCCACCCGACAGGGCCACAAACCAGCTTCCTTCGGTGAGCATAAGTAGGAAAAGAAAAACTAGTGCACAATTAAAAGCGTGTAACCAGATATTGGTTGAAATAAACGGCCGCGCGTCGGACTCTGCTTTTTTTCCGAGATTTTGGCCATTCAGCAGCAGCGATTCCATCGTCAACGGGTGGTAGTTCAGTGCGATTGGCGTCTTCCAGACATCCGGCATTGCGGGTTTTCCGTACTGTAAAAACATGGGATTTTCTGTGACGTACATCGTGTCGTCCCAGCTTACAAACTGGTTGTCCAATGCGTTTTTATAGGTGAACTGGGCAATAAGAATCAGCAGGGACATTAGTCCGCCAATCCAGTATAGTTTGAAATTCTTCGCAGTCTGGACATTTTCTGCTGTTGCGCTTTGTTCTCTTTTAGCGATTTTTGCCATGATCGTACTTATATTTGTAACTGCATAAATAATTGTTTTCTAAAACCGAAAACGCAATACGTCATCCGGTCTGAACATTTTCAACGCCAAATATACAAAGCGGAAACCCTTTCTACCCGCATTTGTTGTACATATTTGAGAACACAACGTGCTTCATCCCAATGAAAAGAAGAAAATTTATTCAAACCCTCTCTGTTTTACCTTTAAGTGGCGTCGGAATGATGAGTTTGAGTGAACTGGGCCAATTGACTTCAAAATTTGAAGATACGAAAGCGATGCCGGTTCTTTTTTTTGGTCATGGTTCGCCCATGAATGCCATTGAAGAAAACGAATTTACAAAAGGCTGGAAAAATGCAGTCAAGGATATTCCTGTTCCGAAGGCAATACTATGCATATCGGCACACTGGGAAACCAGGGGTGTACGCATTACGGCCATGGAAAGGCCCGAAACCATCCACGATTTCGGGGGCTTTCCTCAAGCACTTTTTGATGTTCAGTATCCCGCACCGGGAAGCAGGGAATACGCCGAACTGACTCGCTCGGCAATCACCTCCACCGATGTCGCACTCGACCAGTCCTGGGGACTTGACCACGGTTGCTGGTCGGTTCTGCGAAAAATATATCCTGGGGCTGACATCCCCGTACTGCAAATGAGCCTGAACGTCAATCAGTCGCCCGACTGGCATTTCCAGCTAGGTAAAGAACTCATGGTGCTGCGCAAAAAAGGCGTACTGATTGTCGGTAGCGGCAACATTGTCCACAACCTCGGCAGACTCAACTGGCAGAGTCCCGAAGTCGCCTTTGATTGGGCTGCCGAAGCCAATAATGGACTGAAGCAACTCATTCAAAACAATCAGTTTGACCGTCTCACCATGTACAAATCAATGGAAACACCTTATCAATTGGCCATTCCAACAGCGGAGCATTATTTGCCCTTACTTTACGTTTTGGCACTAAAAGAAAAGAGTGAAAATGTGCATGTTTTCAATGACAAGATTGTGATGGGATCTATCGCTATGACCTCCTTTAAGATCAGCTGATTACATTGGTTTTTCAATTGTAATTTTCGGTGTGTTTAATTGGCTGCAAGTTTATTGCTAATGCAGTTTAGATGTTGAGTCGTTTATTTGTTTAGAAATTCCTGTGTAATCCTTTAATCGTGTTCATCCTGTATAATCCTATAAATCGTGTTAAATCGTGTTAAATCGTGTTTTTTTTTGATTGTAATAATAGATAAAGTTTATATCTTTGCCGCTCGTTGAACGGGGCATAGCTCAGTTGGTTTAGAGCGCTACCTTGACAGGGTAGAGGTCATAGGTTCGAATCCTATTGTCTCGACAGAAAATTCCCGCCTGATGAATGATGATTTGTCAGGCGGCTTTTTTTGCAGTTTCAAAACCTAACAACGATAATAATTGCCGTTTTTTTTGACTGAAACCCAAAAATGCCTTATTTTTGCCCGCTTTTTGAAAAAAAGCTCTTAGAAGCTGTGTCCAGTTGCCACAAAAACCGGCCGCTTGTATTGCACAATATTCCACTAGATTAATCAACTTAAATTTCCGTAAAATCAACAAATTAAAATTATGAGTTCATTAGTGTACTATCTTCCGGTGTTCGGACTTTTAGCCCTGGTCTACATGGCCTATTTATCTTCCTGGGTTTCCAAACAGGATGCGGGAGATGAAAAAATGACTACAATTGCAAAGTATATTGCTGAAGGAGCGATGGCGTTTCTTAAAGCGGAATACCGCATTCTTGCCATCTTCGTATTGGTAGCGGGTGCTGCTTTGGCCGGACTATCGGTCGCAACAGGTGGTACATCTCACTGGTTTATTGTTGTGGCGTTTGTAATCGGTGCTGTTTTCTCTGCAACTGCCGGAAATATCGGTATGCGTATCGCAACCAAATCAAATGTCCGCACAACACAGGCTGCGCGTACAAGTCTTGCCAAAGCACTTGATGTTTCGTTCAAAGGTGGCGCAGTGATGGGTCTTGGTGTTGCCGGTCTGGCAGTGCTGGGACTAAGTGCCTTGTTTGCATTCCTGTTCATGTGGCTTGGAGGAGGAGTTTTTCCGGGTTATGAGCAAATGTCTCAGATTCTTGAAACCCTCGCAGGTTTCTCTCTTGGAGCGGAGTCTATCGCGCTGTTTGCCCGAGTGGGTGGTGGAATTTACACCAAGGCTGCCGATGTGGGAGCTGACCTTGTAGGAAAAGTAGAGGCAGGTATCCCTGAAGACGATCCTCGCAACCCGGCTACCATTGCCGATAACGTGGGTGACAATGTGGGTGATGTTGCTGGTATGGGCGCCGACTTGTTCGGATCTTATGTTGCAACTGTACTTTCTGCCATGGTTTTGGGTAACTATGTCATCAGAGACATGGAAAAAGCAGGTGGGTCGTTCTCCGATCAGTTCGGCGGACTAGGACCAATATTATTGCCGGTTGTACTCGCAGGACTTGGAATTGTGTTTTCCATCATCGGTTTCTTTTTTGTTAGAGTAAAGGAGAATGGTACAGAAGAGGACGTTCAGCGTGCGCTAAACATGGGTAACTGGTCTTCATTGATACTTACTGGTATCGCTTCTTATTTTTGCATCAACTGGATGCTTCCTGAAACCATGACCATGAGCAAGTTCATTGATGGTGGATTTGAAAATAGTTCAGTGGCGTCAGTTAGTGTCTTCTACGCTGTCCTTATTGGTCTTGGAGTGGGTGCGATAATTTCTGCAATTACAGAATATTACACTGCTTTGGGTGGAAAGCCGGTTATGAGTATCGTTCGCCAGTCTGCTACCGGTGCAGCAACCAATATTATTGCAGGCCTTGCAGAAGGGATGATGTCAACCGCTTTCCCCGTGATTCTTTTTGCTGCAGCCATCTGGGGTGCTTACTCTTTTGCAGGTTTTTATGGTGTTGCTATCGCAGCATCTGCGATGATGGCGACGACTGCCATGCAGCTTGCTATCGATGCATTTGGGCCAATTGCTGACAACGCGGGTGGCAT
>CANHEE010000115.1 GCA_947459655.1 Lewinellaceae bacterium | reverse complement strand
GTACTGCTCGATGGAAGGGTGTTGAGCAACTGTGTTGCCACCCAGGAAATACACCGGCTGTACGGCGGGGTAGTTCCCGAAGTAGCCTCCCGCGCACACCAGTTCAACATTGTTCCTGTGGTAGATCATGCCCTGAAGCAGGCCGGGGTTTCCAATTCTGAGCTTAGTGCGGTTGCTTTTACCCGAGGACCGGGCCTAATGGGCTCTTTGCTGGTGGGCGTTTCCTTCGCAAAGGCATTTGCGCTGAGTCTGGACCTTCCGCTTATTGAAGTCAACCACCTTCAGGCGCATGTGCTTGCCCATTTTGCGGAAGCTCCTTTTCCCGCATTTCCATTTATTTGTTTGACAGTTTCAGGTGGGCATACGCAGATTATTGTCGTAAGAGACTATCTTGATATGGAGATTATCGGCACCACTATTGACGATGCAGCCGGCGAGGCTTTTGATAAAACCGGAAAGTTGCTCGGACTTGATTATCCTGCTGGTCCGTTGATCGATAAATTGGCACAACTGGGAGAGCCCCGTTTCCCATTTCCCGAGCCCCAAATCCCTGATTACGGTTTTAGTTTCAGCGGACTAAAAACCTCGATATTGTATTTTCTGAAAAAAGAACTTTCAGGCAATCCGAAGTTCATAGAGGAGAACATCAATGATATTTGTGCTTCTGTTCAGTCTACTATAATTAAGGTGTTAATGAAAAAGCTCATCAAGGCGGCAAAAGATTACAAAATCAAGGAAATAGCCATTGCAGGTGGTGTTTCTGCAAACTCCGGATTACGGGAAGCACTTGAAAATGCCGGAAAAAAATACGGTTGGAAAACCTATATTCCAGCACTTCAGTATTGTACAGACAACGCGGGAATGATTGCTGTAGCTGCCTACTACAAGTACCTGAAGGGCGAGTTTTCTGATCAAAGCGTTGTTCCGCTCACCCGCTATTGAAAAAAGTGTCCAGTATTGGCGAACGCTGATATGCTCAACTTTTTTGTGCCAAACCTATCTCTTTTCCCTTTTGCAGCATAAGTTGAAACGCCTCATTATAGTCGTTGGTGATGATACCATCGAGAATGGCGTTTTTTACATATTCCTTGACGATTCCCACCGGGCGGGATGGAGGTATCCCGAAAGTTTCCATAATAATTTCTCCGGTGATGGGCGGTTGCCAGGTTCGGATATGGTCTTTTTCCTCGATTTCTATTAGTTTCTGTCTGACGATTTCGTAATTGGCCAGATAACGTTCAACTTTCTCCTCTCTCTTTGAGGTTATATCGCATTGCGCCAGCAGCATCAGATCGTCAATATCCTCACCGGCATCAAACAGCAGTCTGCGGATGGCAGAATCGGTAATTTCCTCTTTGGTGAGTGCTATTGGTCGCAGATGCAGCAAAACAAGTTTCTGCACATATTTCATCTTGGAATCCAACGGTAGTTTGAGTCTGGTGAAAATCCTACCGACCATGGAGGCGCCAACTGTTTCGTGACCATGAAAAGTCCAGCCGTGGTTTTTTTCAAATCTTTTAGTGGCAGGCTTTGCGATATCGTGCAGCAATGCAGCCCATCGAAGCCACACGTTATCCGTTCGTTTTGCTACGTTGTCGAGCACCTCAAGTGTGTGATAAAAATTGTCTTTATGGCCGCGGCCTTTAATGACCTCAACACCCTGAAGAGCAGCCACTTCGGGAAAAATAATTTTTAGCAGACCGGTGTTGAAAAGAAGTTTAAAACCCACGGAAGGCGTTTTTGACATCATAATCTTCTCCAGTTCAATCGTGATGCGCTCTTTTGAGATGATGCTTATACGCTCTCTGTTTTTAGAAATGGATTCCAAGGTATGGTCGTCTATTCTGAACCCAAGCTGTGCGGCAAACCGAATGGCTCGCATCATCCGAAGCGGATCATCGGAAAAGGTCTGGTCCGGTTCGAGGGGCGTTATAATTAGCTTTTCCTCGAGGTGTCGTCTCCCGTTGAATGGATCCAGTACTTGGCCAAAATTATGGCTGTTTAACGCGATTGCCATTGCATTTATAGTGAAATCACGTCTGTTCTGGTCATCCTCCAGAGAACCGTTCTCGACCGTTGGTTTTCTGGAATCGGTTCGGTAGGATTCTTTTCTTGCGCCTACAAATTCAACTTCCCAGTCACCATGGCGAAACATTGCGGTACCGAAACGATGAAAAACCGACACTTTTGGTTTGGGTGATAATTTTTCCGCAACAGCCTCCGCAAGTCCGATTCCGCTGCCTATACAGACGATATCAATATCTTTACAGCCCCTATCTAGCATTTTGTCTCGGACATATCCGCCGATGGCAAATGCTGGCGCCTTGAGTTCATCAGCGACCGATCCGATTAACTGCAGCAATTCCTGCTCCTTTTTGCTCATCTCACAAATCATGGACGCAAAGGTAGGTATCAATTGACAAACAAACATTGCCTGACGTCATTAAAAGTTGAAAAGGAAGTTCCGGAGATTTGTGCTGCAGGAATTGGAAAATGCTACTTCATTTCCTGGCAATGGAAGCAAAATCCAATCTGCGTGTTCATTGTTACGCTTACAACATAAATTTTTGCAACTGTAAAAGACCCGATTGTGCATCAAATCGGTATTGGTAATTGGCAGAAATCATCGCATTGAATAATTTAATTTCACTAAAATCCCCAAGCTGTCCGGTGCTTATTTCAGCCGCTCTGATTTTTTTCTGTTCAAACAACTCTGCCCTTTTTACACCCAATAGCAGTGGTCTTGAAGGTGTAATCCAGTCTTTTCCATTATAGAATGCCACATTGGCATAGGATGTATCTGTAATAAGATCATTCCGGTGCATGAGGATGTCGTCTGCTGAGCTGCTATTTTTAAGGCTATCAATGCCACTTCTGATGGCGTACTTGTAGGGGTACTCTAAACTTTCAGCAGGGGTCAGCTGCAAACTATATAGTTGCCTCTCGACGTAGGGCTGCCACTGGATGTCGTGAATTCCTGACTGATGGTACAGTAATCTACATTTGTAAATATTGTTGCCGTCCACTGAATGCATTTCCGGTCTAAAACTGCCTTTAATTGCTTTTTGAATGTCTTTGATATTTGCTGTACCCCATAGTTCCATTTGGGTTTTTTGGATCCGCTGCTGGTGAAAGGGTAGCAGGGGCATCTCAAAATCAGGTAATTCGACGCGGATGCTTTCTAATAGGAGCTGCATGTTAACGATTATTGTATGCAAAAGTAACAATCTGGTTTATATGGCCGGCCCTCTTTGCGCTCAAAATATCAGTATAATTTTTAAGGTTGTTAAACTTATTTTAAGGTCGGATGAATAGTTGCCTGCCCCAAAAAGTAGCACTACATTTGTAAGCAGTTAGTTGATTTTATCTGAATACCATGACTGGAGTAAAGTTAAATCTGATTTATTTTTTGTTGTTGTTACCGCTGACCTGGATAACCGCCCAGAATGTTCAGTGGATAACCTGGGATCAGATGGTCGAGAAATCAAAGCTTGAAAAGAAAAAAATCATTGTCGATATTTTTACGGATGGCTGTCTGCCATGCAAAAATATGGATCTTACTACTTTCGCTAATGATAAAGTAGCAAGCACCATGAACAGTTGCTACTATGCGGTAAAATTTGACGCCAAGCAAAAGAAGGAAATGCAGTACAAAAACAAGAACTATGATTACAATTGTGATTACGGTACTTGCTTTCATTCGTTGGCATTCGAACTTACGTCAGGGCAATTGAGTTTCCCGAGTGTCGTTTTTCTTGATGAGAACTTCAATATTGTGCAGCAATTACCCAATTACCAGGAATCCGTCTATTTTCACAACGTGATGGGCTGGGTTTGTCAGAATTATTACAAGAAAATGCCTTTCAAGACCTACGAGGGCATTATGAAGAACAAGAACAAACACTGACTTTAGCCGAACAAGTTGCTGTATTTCACCCTAAAATGCGTTTTTCTCCGCTTTTTGTCTTTTTCTGCCCAAATATCTTCGAATTTCATTATTTCCACAGGTGAAAATTTGGAAAAGCAGTTTCTTTGTCACTATCATTGCAAATAAAACTACTTTAACAAAACGCACTTCTGATATGGAAAGGAAAGATATTCAAAGACTGTTCGATTTCATTTATTACCAATCTGAAAAATATCCTCAGGAACACTGTTTCGGTCACCGGAATGCTGACGGGGTAGATGTGTATTATTCTACAGCGGATATGATTCTACTCTCCGTCAGGGCTGCAGCGGGACTGCTTCACCTGGGTGTAGAGAAGGGCGATAAAATTGGACTGGTATCAGTGGAAAATCGTCCGGAGTGGACCATCATGGATTTGGCCATTCAGCAAATAGGAGCCATTTCCATTCCTGTTTACCCGACAATTAGTCCAAGGGAATACGAGTACATTTTCAATGATGCAGAAGTGAAATACTGCTTTGCTGGGGAGGAATCGGTTTATCTTAAGGTTAAAAATGCACAAACCAATGTTCCCACACTTCGGGAGATATACAGTTTCGACCTTATGGAGAACGTTCCAAACTGGAAAGACATTCTGGTGGAAAACCCGGATCATTCTGAACTCGGTAAATTGAGAGACTCTGTAAATAGTGAGGACATAGCGACCATTATTTATACTTCCGGAACGACAGGTGAGCCTAAAGGTGTAATGCTTTCGCACTACAATATAGTTACCAATGTTAAAGCGGTAATGCCCATCATTCCCATTTCAGAGGGTAATTCGGCCATCAGCTTTTTACCGCTTTGCCATATTTTTGAGCGGGTCTGTTCATACGCTTATATGCTTGTCGGAGCCAATGTGACGTTCACAGGTACAGGTAATCTCGGAGGTGATGGGGGCGACCTGAAACGTGTTCGGCCAATGTTTTTTACCTGTGTTCCTCGGCTCTTGGAAAAGGTCTACGATAAAATTTATGCGAAAGGACTTGAACTGAAGGGACTCAAAAGGATGATTTTTTTCTGGGCCCTGAAGCTGACCAATGATTACGAGTACGATGCCCGTTATACCGGTCTGCGGGCAATTCAGCATAAAATTGCAGATAAGATTGTTTACAGCAAGTGGCGCGAGGCACTGGGAGGACAAGTGAGGGGAATTGTAACAGGAGCTTCGGCATGTCCGGTTAAAATCACCCGTACTTTTTCAGCTGCGGGCGTTCCAATCAGGGAGGGTTATGGTCTTACGGAATCTTCTCCCGGAATCTGCATTACGACTTTTGAGCCTGGTGGAGCTATGTTGGGAACGGTAGGTGCACCCATTGAAGGAGTTGAGGTCATGATTGATGAAGGAAAACCCGGTGAATACAGAGAGGGTGAAGGTGAAATCCTGGCCTGTGGTCCGAACATTATGGTTGGATACTACAAAAAGCCCGATAAAACTGCTGAGTGTATTGAGATAATTGATGGGAAGCGCTATCTGAGAACCGGCGATGTGGGCAAGCTCGTATTGGGACCGAATGGCAAGCAATTTTTAAAAATTACAGATCGCAAGAAAGAATTGTTCAAAACATCCGGAGGGAAATATGTGGCTCCTGCTCCTTTGGAAAGCCGCTTCAAGGAACATTATCTGATTGAGCAGATCATGGCTGTTGGAGATGGCCGTAAATTCGTTTCGGCCCTGATTATACCTGAATTTGAAGCACTGAAAAGTTACTGCAAAGACCATGAAATTGCAGCAAATACCATCGATGAAATGATTCAGCATCCTAAAGTGATTGCACATTTTGAAGAAATATGTAAGCGCTACAACGCCGATTTTGCACAGGTGGAGCAAATCAAGAAATTTATGCTGCTGAACACTGCTTGGGAGCCGCTCAAAGCGGATAAATCTGAAGCGGAACTCACCCCAACCCTTAAACTCAAACGCAGGGTAATATTGAATAAATTCAGCAGGGAAATTGAGGCCATGTATGCTGAAAATTGAATTAACAGAAAATTAATTTTATTTTTTAGAAATATTTACCAAAATTAATTTGGTTTTGTGGTTTTTAGATGTATCTTTGCAGTGTTTTTGCGAAGCGACAGCTTAAGACTCAGAGTCCTGCAACTCTTACTACTCATTTATTTTCTCGTCGAATGTCTTTAAATGGTTGTAATGCTCTGAATTTTAAGAGATTATAATTATTTTATCACACAATTTTCACTTGGGACATTTCAGTATCCCAAAGTATCCAATTCTCGCTTTGTTTTTTAGGTAAAAATGTAAACCTGTTTCTGAATTGATTTCATACACAGGAACTTGTGATGCTGACTACTGGTCCCGCTATTTATCATTTTATGATTACTTTCGATTCTCTCGGACTAAACAGTGCTGTGCTACAGGCGATCAGCGACATGGGTTTTGTCAGTCCGACCCCTATTCAGGAAAAAGCCATTCCCTCATTATTGACAGGCGATTGTGACCTTGTCGCACTTGCACAAACGGGAACCGGCAAAACCGCAGCTTTCGGGCTGCCATTATTAACCCTTTTGGATTTTGACCAAAGACACACGCAAGCAGTAATTCTGGCACCTACGCGTGAACTTTGTATTCAGATTACAAAAGATTTGAACAACTATGCGGCGCACATGAGCAATGTGAACATTGTAGCGGTGTATGGTGGAGCAAGCATTACCAATCAGATTACAGAATTGAGGAGAGGTGCGCACATCATCGTAGCTACACCCGGTCGTTTGATTGATCTGATTGATCGCAAAAAAGTGCATCTGGAGTCTATCCGTTTCGCTGTACTTGACGAGGCTGATGAAATGCTCAACATGGGATTCAAAGAGGATTTGGATACGATTCTTGCGACAACCCCCGAATCCAAAAACACCTGGTTATTTTCGGCCACCATGCCGGATGAGGTGCTTAGGATTTCAAAAAACTACATGGACAATCCGATGGAGGTAACTGTTTCGCGAAATCAGAGCAACGAGAACATCGAGCACATGTATTACATGATTCAGAACAGAGACCGTTACAATGCGCTGAAGCGTATCGCCGATTACAATCCGGATATTTTCGCTATCGTGTTTTGCCGTACAAAAATTGAAACGCAGCAGGTTGCTGATGCATTGATCAAAGATGGTTACAATGCCGATGCCCTACATGGCGATCTTTCGCAGGCACAGCGTGATCATGTAATGAACCGATATAGGAGCCGCAATCTGAATATGCTTGTGGCCACAGATGTGGCGGCGCGAGGCATAGATGTCAACGATGTTACGCATGTTATTAATTATAATTTACCGGATGAAATTGAAAGCTATACGCACCGTTCGGGTCGTACAGCACGTGCAGGAAAAAAAGGCGTTTCCATCGTTTTACTTACATCAAAGGAGGTTAGTAAAATCAGAACACTTGAGCGCATCATCAAATCCAAATTTACCCAGGGCGAAATTCCCAATGGTTTGCAGGTTTGCGAAAAGCAGTTGCTTAGTCTGATGGGTCGCCTTCATGATGTGGCGGTAGATGAATCAGCTATAGCCGGTTTTCTTCCCGTTATCATGGAGTCGATGAAAGATCTGGAAAAAGAAGAAATCCTTAAGCGGTTTGTCTCCCTAGAATTCAACAGATTCCTGGAGTACTACAAAAAGGCACCGGATCTAAATGTGTCAGCCGGGTCAGATCGCGGACAAAGAATTGAACGCGAAAGTAGTTTCGGCAATGTATCCAAACTTTTTATCAATGTCGGTCAGAAGGATGGTGTTGATAGAGGATTCATGGTGGACTATATTTCACATATAGCTGATGTTCCCGTTTCGGCAATTACATGGGTTGGAATCAAGGATATTTTCTCCTTTGTAGAAGTGAAACCTGAATTTGCACAAAAAATCGTTGATGCTTTTCATGGTCAGAAATTTAAGAAGCGCCCTGTTCGCATAGAATTGCGTGACGGTGGTGGCAGACCTGAGCGCAGTGGCAGAGGAAGAGATTTCAAATCTGGAGGAGATTTCGCAAATCGCGGTGCTCGTCGTGACTACAACAGTGCGGATCGCAACAACAGCAGATCTTTTTCCCGTGGTTCAGAACGCAATGATCGTCCTGCACGTCCGTTCAGCGACCGTCCTGCGAGGCCTTCAGAGCGCACTGAACGTCCATTCAAGCCCGCTGCTACCGATGCCGGGGCTACAGGAGGAAACAGACGTTTCATTTACACCTTGTCAGACAATGATTTTGATTCAGGATCGGGCAGGGGAGGTAAAAAAGAGCCTTTTTATAGTGAAATAAACGATCGCAAAAAAAGGAAATAATTATAGTTTTTTAGTTTTCAAAAGGGTGTGCAGTACAACTGCATTCCCTTTTTTTTTGGTCTAAAAAAAAGCATGCAGAATCATAGGGTTTCCTGCATGCTTTAGCAAATATTTTGTGATATAGTTTATTCCAGTTCTTGGTATTTACCGTTGAAAAATTCCCAGAGTACGGAGTCGATGGAATCCACTGAACCATCCATGTTGTAATCGGCATTCAGTAAATAGTCGTCAAACAGACCATTCTGACTACCCCAGGTAATGGTGTCAATAGAATCTACTGAGCCGTCAGCATTGGCGTCTCCTCCCTGCATGGCACTTACTGCAGGACCCACGATGGTCATCGGCGAAGCACCGTAAACCGGGATGTTGTTTTTGGTGAAATCAATCATTGTCGGATTCAGATTTAAAGGCACCTTGTTCATGGTCCTGAAACCAAGGTGGTTGCGGTGTCTGACAGCAAGGTAGTATTCTCCAAGTGGTGTATTTGGAAAGGTAACCGGAGAAATTCCATCCATATCGACGATGTCACCATCAGCCTGTAGTAGTCCCGATGATGATCCTGCCACGGTTGTAGACCCCGGCGTTCCATCACGAAGCTCCAAAAACATCCAGTCGACAATTGCATTTGGACCCGTTTGAGACAAGGTCAACGGGCTGGCCGCCGCAACTTTAGGATTGTTCACGTGAGTGAATCTTGAGCTTAGTGGTGTACTTGAATATGGGTCTGTCGTCGGGAAATTGATCAGGGTTTTGAGGTAGTCGTCCATAAGCAATGTGCTTCTATTGACATTGCCAAGAAAAACCTTTGCCTTGATTGCACCACTGACACCAAATCCCGAAAATGCTCCAAATTCTGTGAAGTGGTCGGTGTCAAATTCCAATGAAAATCCTTTGGTTTTGTCTGTAGCTATCGCATT
>CANHEE010000114.1 GCA_947459655.1 Lewinellaceae bacterium | reverse complement strand
TACCAGTGGGGCCGCAGAGCTGATGGGCACCAATGCCGAAACTCTGCCACAGTATCCTTACTGGGCACTAGCGACCAGCCCCCTAATGGTAATTTTATTTTGGCACCCAACAGCCCTCTCGATTGGAGGAGCCCTCAAAACAACAATTTATGGCAGGGTGTGTTGGGTATTAATAATCCTTGCCCTTTAACTTTCCGAATACCTACCTCGATAGAGTTGGATGCAGAGCGCGTAAGTTGGATAAGCAATACTGCAGCGGGTGCTTTTGCATCGCCTTTGAAGATTGCCTTGGCAGGTTACCGACTTTGTGGCAATGGTTCGCTCTTCAATTTGGGCAGCGGAGGCTTCTATTGGAGCAGCACGGTTGGTGGTACCAACGCAACCCAGCTTGTTTTCTACACCAACAATGTTGGTATTAGCAATGACTACCGCGCAGACGGTTGCAGTGTCCGCTGCATCAAGGATTAAAATAAAATAACTTTTTCTGCCAGAATCTGGATTTTCAGAATTACACGACTTGCACGACTAGATAGTGGCTGAATTAGCCATCAAACAGAGCTTGTTGTATTCGAAAATCCCGAAAATTTGATTCAGAATGTTTATACAGAACAGCCAAATAATCTCCGTACCATGAACCTGAAGGGTTCAAATGTTTACAGCCCCCAATCCGTTCACAATAAATTGCCCCATCGGGGCAAAATGTTAATAGATTGTATACATTTTACGAATAAGAGCCCCATCAGGGCGAAATATTAATAGCCCAGCAGGGCGAAATGTCAATAACCCCATCGGGGCGAAATATTAACATCCCCCGTCATTTGGTATATTATTCGACCCTTAATGGGTCGAATTAATTGGGGTGGTGACCGCCAGATGGGTAATGTTATTCCATTGAGAAATATTATTTTGGTGTAATTTCCGTTTTTTACACCTTAAGATTAGCCAATGGTCCATTTCTGACTATCTAAATTGATTGGGATTATTTATCTTGCGTCCCAATTGGTATAAATAACCACTAATGTATTAAAAAATCAACGTAAAAACTAAATACTGAAAAGTCTCTCAAACAATGAAAAGATTACTGATTTTTACAATTTTGATGTCAGCGCTGACATCTCCCAGTGCTATTTGCAGTTCCACATATGCTGCTCCGCAACTTAACTGTGCAGGGGCAACTTTTAATGGAACACTTTTGCATAACCAGGCGGTAAGCACAGCCTATTTTATAATTTCTTACACCGGTGGTGCAGGAGCAGCCTACAGCGGCGAAAACATTAGCTCTACCGGCGTTACGGGTCTTACGGCAAGTCTTGCTGCCGGCACGTTTTCTGGTGAAGCCTGTCAGCTCATTTACAATGTCACCGGAACACCAGCCAGTTCTGGTACTGCTTCCTTTGCAATCAGTCCGGGTGGTGTAAGCTGTACGCTTACAGCCACAGTCGCGGCTACTTATGCTTCAGGTTCGGTTTTTTGTGGTGGCACACAGACTTATATTTCTGATGTGACCAACCCGACCACCGGCAAGATTTGGATGGACCGAAATCTTGGAGCATCCCGGGTTGCAACCAGCAGTACAGACGCTTCAGCATATGGAGACTTATACCAATGGGGTAGGAAACCTGACGGACACCAGTGCCGAAATTCTACTACAACTTCGACAAGAAGTGGCAGTGCTCAACCAAACCACTCTGACTTTATCATAGGTGGTGATTATTGGTTTACTCCGAATGATAACGCATTATGGCAGGGAGTTTCCGGCGTCAACAACCCTTGTCCATCTGGTTATCGCTTGCCAACTGATGCGGAATTGGACGCAGAACGGTTGAGTTGGGCAACCAATAATGCAGGCGGAGCATTTGGTTCGCCATTGAAGTTGACTATTGGAGGCTTTCGCGGTTGTTATGGTGCCGGACCGATCAATTCTGCTGGAATTCAAGGCTATTACTGGAGCAGCATATCAAGTAGTAATTCCTTTTCCATGGAATTATTGATAACAGGTAGCAGTACTATAGGCTCTCAGCGCAAAGCAGTTGGGCATAGTGTTCGTTGCATAAAGAACTAAATTGGGTCATTTGCGACCTGGCCCAATTCAGAAGTGATGAAATTGGCCTTATTTGCGGGCCGGAATTTTTATTCCCCACCACATTTTCCACACACGCTGCATGCACCGAACTTCCCGTTGCATGCAGCGTTTTCTTTGCCAGGCACAATTCTCCCTAATTTTTCTTCAAAAAACAGGGGAAATGACAGCCATTTGAGCTTATTTTGCGTTATCAATGGGCTTAATCACAAAAAAGCAGTTCAAGAAGCATGGTAAAGAGAAATGAAATAGCCTCCCTGCTGAAGGGTGAGGGATTGGGCAGTGAGGTAATCGTGAGGGGATGGGTACGCTCTTTTCGCAACAACCAGTTCATGATCCTCAACGACGGATCGACTTTCCACAGCATACAGGTAGTGGTAGATCAGGAGAAGACCGATGCGGCTATCCTAAAAAGGATTACGGTAGGCGCTGCCGTGGGTGTCAAGGGCAAATTGACCGAATCGCTCGGTAAAGGACAACAATTCGAGGTGTCTGCGACAGCCATAGAAATCTATGGCGATTGCGATGCCGAGCAGTATCCGCTGCAGCTTAAAAACCGGCCGAGTTTGGAATACCTCCGCGAAATCGCTCACCTGCGCTTCAGGACCAACACCTTCGGTGCGGTCTTTCGGGTGCGCCACGCCATGGCCTTCGCCATTCACCGCTTCTTCAACGACAGGGGTTTTTACTACCTGAATACACCCATCGTCACCGCCTCCGATGCGGAAGGCGCCGGTGAAATGTTCCGCGTAACGACCCTGGACATGGAAAAGCCACCCCGTAACGCTCAGGGTGACATCAATTTCAGTGAAGACTTTTTTGGCCGCTCCGCAAATCTGACGGTTTCCGGACAGCTGGAGGCCGAGCTGGGTGCTATGGCATTGGGAAAGGTGTATACCTTCGGACCAACATTCCGCGCCGAAAATTCCAATACCACACGCCACCTGGCAGAATTCTGGATGATAGAACCCGAGGTCGCTTTCGCTGACCTTGAGGACAATATGGATCTTGCAGAGGATCTCCTAAAATACTGCATCCGCTACGCACTGGACCACTGTTCCGATGACCTGAATTTTCTTGCGCAGCGACTCGCCGACGAGGAAAAGCAGAAGCCGCAGGCCGAACGCAGCGAAATGGGACTGTTGGAAAAACTGCAGTTCTGTCTGGAAAACAACTTCGAGAGACTGACCTATACCGAGGCCATCGAAATACTGAAGGCTTCCAAACCAAACCAAAAAAAGCAATTCAAGTACCTTATTGAGGGCTGGGGCGCAGACTTGCAGTCCGAGCATGAGCGCTATCTGGTGGAAAAGCACTTCAAAAAACCGGTCATTCTAACCAACTATCCTGCAGCCATCAAGGCATTCTACATGCGTCAGGACGAGCCGAAAGAGGGCGTTCCGGGTCCTACAGTATCAGCGATGGACATCCTGTTTCCGGGTATCGGCGAAATCGTGGGCGGTTCACAGCGGGAGGAAAGACTGGACAAACTCACCCGCAGGATGGAGGAAATGCACATACCTACCGAGGAAATGTACTGGTACCTCGATACCCGCCGTTACGGCAGCTGTCCGCACGCGGGCTTTGGGCTGGGCTTTGAGCGGATGGTACTCTTTGTGACGGGAATGACCAATATCCGCGATGTGATTCCATTTCCACGCTTCCCGGGCAACGCCGAGTTCTGATGGAACCAATGCAGAGCCATTGAGCGCAGAAAAAAAATAAAAAAAATTCAGTTGTATATCAATATTTTAAGTATCTTTGCCGCAGATTTAGGCTCAGAAGAAGAGGGAACACGAAACTGTTCCCTCTTTTATTTACAGTAAACCGGACAATGGAGACAGTCGAACAGAAAATAGAAAAACTACTGTTGGAAAAATTTGCGGAAACGGATTTTGCAGATTGCTTCGTCATTGAAATTAAACTTGGCAAAAGCAATAAACTGGAAGTATTTGTGGATGCAGACAATGGAATTGATTTCCGCAGATGTCAGCAGCTGAGCCGCTATCTGGAGGCTACATTGGATGCTGAAAAGTGGCTGGGTGAGTCTTATATTCTTGAAGTTTCTTCCCCCGGGTTGAGCAGGCCGCTGAAGTTTTTGCGTCAGTATCCAAAGCACATCGGCAGGGAGCTGGAAATTACTACGCAGGATGGAACTACTACAGAGGGCGAATTTGTTTCCCTGGAAAACGAAGTGATTCGCCTGCAGTTTGAGGAGAAAAGAAAGGAGGGAAAGAAGAACATCAAGGAGATCAAAGTAGTCGATATTCCTTTTTCTGAGGTCAAAAAAGCAATGGTAAAAATTTCATTTTAAAAGCAAACATAATTATCTGCGGCTCTGCCCCAAGTTCGGCAACTGCGGCACAAAACAAATTATAAAGTAATTCGAATGATTAATTTAGTTGAAACTTTTTCAGAGTTTAATGACATTAAAAACATTGACCGTCCGGCGATGGTGCGTGTTTTGGAAGATGTATTTCGCACTTTGATCAAGAAAAAATTTGGTTCTGACGAAAATTTTGATGTCATCGTCAACACACAGAGTGGTGACCTTGAACTTTGGCGCGTGCGCGAAATCGTACCCGATGGTGAAGTATCTGATGAAAACAAACACATCTCTATCTCTGAAGCAATGGCAATCGATTCCGATTACGAGGTAGGACAGGAGTGCTACGAGCAGCTGCACCTCGATGATTTCGGCCGCCGCTCTATTCTGGCTGCCCGCCAGACACTGGTTTCTAGAATTATGGAACTCGAGAAAGACGATGTGTACAAGAAATACCACGACCGCATCGGTGAGCTGGTGACCGCAGAGGTTAGCCAGATCATGAAAAAGGAAATCCTCGTATTGGACGATGCAACCGGTCACGAACTGGTGCTGCCAAGAACAGAAATGATCAAGGGAGATTTTTACCGTAAGGATGAAATGGTTAGAGCCATTATCAAGAAAGTGGAGATGAAGAACAATACGCCTTCTGTTGTATTGTCGCGTATCGATCCGCTTTTCCTTGAGCGCCTGCTTGAACAGGAGGTCCCTGAAATAGAAGACGGCGTCATCACCATCAAGAATGTCGTACGTCAGCCGGGTGAAAGGGCCAAAGTGGCTGTTGAATCTTCTGATGACCGCATCGATCCGGTAGGAGCGTGTGTAGGTATGAAGGGATCCAGAATCCACGGTATCGTCCGCGAGCTCAGAAATGAAAACATAGATGTCATCAACTATACCAGCAACGAGGCATTGTTCATTCAGCGTGCACTTACGCCGGCAAAGGTGAGCAGTGTAAACATCGACTTCGACAAAAACCGCGCTTCGGTATTTTTGAAATCAGATCAGGTCTCCCTTGCCATCGGTAAAGGAGGTCTAAATATCAAACTGGCCAGCAAACTGACAGGTTACGAAATCGATGTATTCCGCGAAGATCAGGAAATTGAAATTGATGACGTCGATATCGACGAATTTGCAGATGAGCTGGATACCTGGGTTATCGATGCTCTGAAAGCGGTAGGTCTCGACTCAGCTAGAAGCGTACTTGCCCTTTCTAAAGAGGAATTGATGCGCCGCTGCGACTTTGAAGAGGAAACGGCAGAAGATATTCTGGCCATTCTTGCAGAAGAATTTGAAGATTCTGATGAAGAATAAACTGACGTACCCTCGTGGGTAACTGTCAGAAAAATTGCAGAGGCATCAACTATCCGTAACTTTTTTATTAAAAGCGCTCAGTTAGGCTGCCGGCAAAAATTTTTACCACATTTTAAATTTTTGAATGTCAAGATTATTATTTAAAGTAGCAAAGGAACTCAATGTAGGTACGGGTACGATCGTTGAACACCTTAACAAAAAGGGATTCGAGATCGACAACAAACCGAACGCAAAGGTTACGGACGAGATGTTTGACGAACTGACGAAGCATTTCCACTCTTCCATTATGGAGAAGGAAAAAGCCGATCAGATCGTCATTGGTTCGCGCCCTATGCAGCAGGCAGCCTTGCCCAAAAAGGACATTCCGACCCCGGTCCTCACCAGAGACAGACCGGTATTGGGAATCCTCAATCAGAACGCTACTGCCAATACGCCACCTGCTACCGCTAAGCTGGAGGAGGAAGAAAATGTTACCATTGCAGCAGACAAACCTGTAGCACCTATCGCTGCACAGGATGCAAATCTGATGACCGCGGATGACCTGCAGGAACGCAATAAGGTGACACTACGCGGAACCAAAGTATTGGGTAAAATCGATCTGGACACCAAAAAGCCGTCATCCAAAAAAGCTGCAGCAGCAGAGGAGCCAAAGAAAGAAACGCCAAAAACCGCAGACGAACCTGAAGTTGCAGTCGGTAATATCACTGAAGTACCACCTGTAGTAGCCGGTGCTGATGCCGAAGTCGTTGGTCCGGATATGTATCGCGCCGACACGCCTACACTAAAGGGCCTAAAGATCCTCGGTAAAATTGATACTGATAAATTTGACAAGTCTGCTGCCATCCGTAAAAAGGAGCGGGACAGAAAGAAAGACATAGCGGATGGCATCATCAAACCTGCCACCGACGGTCAGCCCGCAGGTACCGAGAGCGAAGAGGCTGCAAAGCGAAAACGCAAACGCAAAACCGTTTCCGCCAAACCACTTACCCAAGATTCCATCAAAGATATTGGACAGGGATCAGCCCAGAACAGAGGTCCGGGACAGGGATCAGCACCAGGCAGAGCCGGAATGCAACGTCCGGGAACCGGTACACAAAACCGCACGGGTCAGGGTTTCCGCCCGGGTGTAGGCAGAGAGCAACCAAAAGAAGTTTCCCAAAAGGAAATTGAAGACAAAATTAAGGCGACCATGGCTCGCCTCTCAGGAGGGGGAAAAAACAAGCGCCAGAAGATAAGACGCGACAAGCGCCTCGACAGAAATGAGCGCCGCGAACAGGCAGAAATGGCTGAAGGTGATATGAAGACACTACAGCTGACAGAGTTTGTAACAGTTTCTGAACTGGCAAGCCTGTTGGATGTTCCGGTGACTGATGTTATTACTACCTGCATGAACCTGGGTGTGATGGTGTCCATCAACCAGCGTCTGGATGCCGAAATCATCGAATTCGTTGCCAATGAATTTAATCATGAGGTGGAGTTCATCAATGCTGAAGACCAGATAGAAATTGAAGATGTCGAGCCAGATGCAGAGGAAGACTTGCTTCCACGCGCACCAATCGTCACAGTAATGGGTCACGTCGACCACGGTAAAACATCTTTGCTGGATCATATCCGCAAAGCGAATGTAGCATCGGGCGAAGCCGGAGGAATCACCCAGCACATCGGTGCTTACGAAGTGAAGTTGGACAATGGCAAGAGAATTACTTTCCTCGATACACCGGGTCACGAGGCATTTACCGCCATGCGTGCGAGGGGAGCCAAGGTTACAGACGTTGCGGTCATTATCGTTGCAGCAGATGATAATATCATGCCGCAGACCCGTGAGGCCATCGCCCACGCGCAGGCAGCACAGGTGCCTATTGTATTTGCCATCAATAAAATTGACAAGCCGGGCGCAGATCCGGAAAGAATCAAGAGCGAACTTGCCCAGATGAATTTCCTCGTTGAGGAATGGGGTGGAAAATACCAGTCACAGGACATCTCTGCCAAAAAAGGAACCAATATTGAGCAGTTGCTCGAAAAAATATTGCTTGAGGCCGAAATACTCGATTTGAAAGCCAATCCCGACAAAAAAGCCGTAGGTACAGTTATTGAAGCTTCCCTCGACAAGGGAAGGGGATATGTGACCAAACTACTTGTACAGGAAGGAACACTGGAAGAAGGCGATCCGCTTGTTGCTGGTGAGTTTTCCGGAAGGGTCAGAGCGATGTTCAACGAAAGGGGGCAACGCGTAAAAGCAGCCGGACCATCTACCCCGGTACTTATTTTGGGTCTGGGTGGTGCTCCGCAGGCGGGAGAGAAATTCAAAATCGCCGCCAACGAATCCGAAGCCCGTCAGATTGCATCCAAGCGTGCGCAAATTTCCAGAGAGCAGGCCAACAGGGCATCCAAGCGGATTTCACTTGATGAAATCGGACGTCGTCTGGCGCTGGGTAGCTTCAAAGAGCTCAAGCTCATCGTCAAAGGGGACGTGGATGGTTCAGTGGAAGCACTTGCAGATGCACTCATCAAGCAGTCGGTTGCAAGCATCCAGGTGAATGTCATTCACAAGGCAGTTGGTCAGATCATCGAATCAGATGTATTGCTGGCTTCTGCTTCAGATGCCATCATCATCGGTTTCCAGGTTCGCCCTTCCCTCGGAGCACGCAAAATTGCAGAGCGTGAAGGTGTGGAAATCAAAATGTACTCTGTTATTTATGAGGCCATCGATGAGATCAGGGCTGCAATGGAGGGTATGCTTGAACCTACCAAAGAAGAAAAGGAAACCGCTCAGGTGGAAGTACGCGAAGTGTACAAAATATCCAAAGTCGGTACGATTGCCGGATGTTATGTTCAGGAAGGAAAACTGTTCAGAAACAATTTCGTTCGGGTCATCCGCGATGGTATCGTAGTGTTCCCGAACAAAGAGGGTCAGAACGGAAAAATCTCTTCATTGAAGCGATTCAAGGAGGATGTCAAGGAGGTTCGCCACCAGATGGAGTGCGGTATCATGATAGATGGTTTCAACGACATCCAGATTGGCGACGTCATCGAGGCATACGAAATCATAGAAGTAAAGCAGAAACTTAAGTAGCCCATACGGCCTCGCGCCTTATGTTGCGCCACAGCCTTGCGCCGCCTTTCAGGGGACGGCGCAAGGCCGTCACCCGACGGGTGACGACGCCATCTTTTTCAATATTTTTCTTACCATCGCCGGACCTTCATATACCAGTCCGGTGTAGACCTGCAGTAAATCAGCACCTGCGGCAATTTTCTCCTTTGCGTCAGCTGCATTTCTGATGCCTCCGACACCTATTATAATGATCTCAGGTTGCAGCTTTGATCGCAGGAAGCGAATAATTTCGGTACTTCTCTCTGCTACCGGTTTGCCACTTAGTCCGCCTGCACCTATTTGGTCGAGTGTGTTTTTATCAGTGCGCAAATCAGCTCTGCTGATGGTGGTATTGGTTGAAATGACTCCTGCGATTCCCGTCTGGTTTACGATGTCAACGATATCTGTCAGCTGTTCCTCGTTTAGATCGGGAGCAATTTTCAAAAGAATGGGTTTG
>CANHEE010000113.1 GCA_947459655.1 Lewinellaceae bacterium | reverse complement strand
TCATTACTGCTGTATTTTTCATAAATGCGAAGCATGTTTTTTTTCACTTTTGGACAAATGGTCGGACAGTGCGTGAAGAAAAAATCTACGACGTAGACTTTTCCCGCATAAGTCTCATTGCTAATAGGCAGACTATCCTGATTGATAAAGTGGAATGGCGGAATGGTCGCGTAAACCGTATCGCCATTGACAAAATCACGCTCTCCAAGGATAGGCAGTTTTTGCTCTTTTGTATTGCATGAAGACAAAAAAAGTGCGAATAAAGCGAGAAAAAATAGATTCTTCATATTTGATAAAATGAGTCGACAAAGGTACAAATAAAAAAGCGTTTATATCGAACATGCAGTTGAAGACGCGAGATAAAAATATCGTTACTCCAGCAAACCGCATTGCTGATTATTTGTTCTACTTTTGCCAAAATTTACAAATTGAAACGCGCTTTTGTCATTTTAATTCTGATTTGCAGTGCTACGGTACTCGCCCGAGCACAAAAGGCGTTTGATTGTGGCGCTGCCTACTTAAGTGTAGGCCAAAGCACTTCAACGAGAATTTACAAACTGGAAATCAGGGGAAACCAGGTATTACCTTCATTGTATACCACAGTTACAGGACTCAACCTTAACGGATTTGGGTTCAGAAGACAGGATCGTATGATGTACGCACTCAGCTCAGACAAGAATGCGGACCTAACCACCAGCATCTATCGCATTGATGGCGCTGGGAATTCAAAACTGCTGGCAAAACTTCCTTTTGACCCTTCGTACAATTACATCTCTGCCGATGTCAGTCCCGATGGCAAGTACTACACCGTGCTCGCCAACGGAAACAGCCCAGCGATTTTCTACGTAGTTGACCTTCAGTCCCCTACTCTTGCCTATCAGACGGTGGTCATCAGAAATACCGATATCAGTGCGCCAGACATTGCCTACAGCGTCAATGGCGACAAGCTTTTTGTGGAAGACGACAGGACAAAATCACTTTTGGAAATTGACCTTGCCAATGCCAAAGTACAGGCAATCTATCCATCCAGTTACAATGGAAGCCTACTGTTTTCGGGGTTGTTTGGTTTTGACTGCGCATTGTTTGGGTATGTTCGCTCAAGCAGTTCATTTATTAGGATAGAAACGATGGGTAAAAACTTGCCCGTTGGTACAGCTCAACGACTCAATTCAGTCAATTTCTCCCAAACTGCCGGCATGGATGCCTGTTCCTGTCCGCAAACGATTAAATTCGAGAAAACGGCGGTAAAAATCAACGACAAGGACACTTGCTCCAGAGACTATCGTTTCGTTTTTTCAATGGACAATGAATGCAATACCAACCAAAGCAATATTGACTTCAGTGACCGTTTCCCCGAAGATTTTACCATCCGCTCGGTGGAGCGACAACCCTTCGGAGGCAATCTGACTATTGGAGCAGGTGGAAGAGACATTTCCATAAAATCCATGAACATCTCTTCCATCAAAGATTCTGTTGTAACCATTGCCACATTGTCCGGAAGTTACAGGGACAGCACCTATAAAAACCAGGCGCTTTTGACAAATCTCACTTATCCGGATGGTTCTTTGTACTCGCAGGTTTCGGACAATCCATTTACCATTAGGAGCAATGATTCAACGATAATAAAAGCGCCACTTTATACGCGATTCGGTCGAGATACCGTGTCGATTTGCCGGACCGGAGAAATCAACCTTCGACCAAAGGCATCGGGTGTATCGGTGAAGTATCACTGGAGTACCGGAGCAACAACGGCGGCGATTCCAGTAGATAAGCCCGGACTTTATCGGGTTACTGTCAGCAGCGGTTGTTTTTCCAGAATTGACAGCATTGCAGTAATCGATAGACCGCTGACCGTTGATATCGGTCCCGACCATGTTGTACTCCCCGGAGATTCGGTTGTTTTTGTCCCCTCCTTGAAAAACTACAATCCCATCAAAACTAGAGTATGGTCTTCAACGGCAGAAACTTCACTGGGCTGTACAAACTGCATTAGTACAGTCGCCTTTCCCAAAGCTGCTCAGAATACTGTGCAACTTAGAATTGAAGATGAGTTGGGTTGCATAGCCTTGGATGAAGCCAGCATCAGCATTCGAAGGAGAATTTTCATTCCTGACGCATTTTCGCCAAATGACGACGGCTACAACGACTATTATTTCATTAATACAGAGCGGGATGCGAAAATTGTTCGTTTTGAAATCTACAACCGATGGGGTGACAGGGTCTTTGAAGCCGGCAACAACTGCAAAACCAATCGTCAGGAATGTGGGTGGGATGGAAAATTCAAGGGGTTTGACCAGAATCCCAGCACGTACACATATCGTGCAGTACTGGATTTTGGTGACGGGATTTTTAATGAATTCAAAGGAGACGTACTGCTGATCAGAAACTGATTACAACTGACAGGCCATAGTGATACTACCCCACTGAGCCGTTTTTCCGGTTTTAAATTCTTTTGTTCTGAAAGTCTGGGAAAAAGTGAGTGAAAAACGCCTGCAGGAGAATACATAACCAAACTCAAACTGGGCATAAAATTTTTCAATCTCCTCCTTTCCAAGTTTGTATGGTGAATTTCTGAAATTAAAATAACCGGCCTCCAGCAGACTATTGTCGTAAACCATCCTCCCGACAGACTTTCCAAAGAAATAGAACTGATACCTGATGAATTTATTTTCTATCGCCTTGTTTTCCGGCTTGTTGTTTTTTGAAGCTGAGGCGGGAAAAAAACCCATAACGTTGCTGAAATAGTCATTCAAAAAACCAAGTCTGCACTGTACTCCGAGACCTGCAAAATTCATTACTGTGCCACAGTTTCCCTCGGCCATTCCGATAAGTTCAAAATTAGACACCGGTCTCCATATATTTCGCTCGTACAACAAGGCTGCATTAAGCGCCAGGTCATTGGCGATCTGATTTTCCCATCCCAAAGGTTGTCTCCTCCCTGTCTTCCGGTGGTACCACATCTGAAGCTCTTTTTGCATTGTCAACGGACCCATCATTCCTGCGCTGTAGGATGTACTGAGCCGATGCTGTTTGGCCAAACTATTGGACACACCGGAGAGCGAAAGCATGGTAAGTCCACAATAGGGCCTGCTACGCTGCTGTCCACTGAGGTCGTAGATGTTTTCAGGTGTATATGTTTGCATCAAAAATCCATACCTAAGGATGGTCTCAGCTGTTCTGCAAGAAGATAAACGTGGAAATGCTGCCTTGAGACCAATCCGCTCCTGTCTAGTCCCTGGCTGGAACTCAGCGGTTAAACCGCTGGAGTAGTAACGGTCGGTGCCATCTCTCATTTTGTAAAAATCGTTGTCGCTGCAGATTCGCAAACAGGCAGGAAAGTCGCCATTGTTCTGGGCGCTCAGCTCAGATAGAGATATCAGAAGAAAAGACAAAATTGTTAAGAAGTGCGCCGTATTCATTTTCAGCGGCAAATTAATGGTTTCAGAACTGTTTGTCATATTTCTGACAGATTATTAATTTTCAAGCGGGCACAAAAAACAAATATTGAACTGAAATCTTTATTACTCGGAAACTTTACGGAAAGTTTGTGTCTTTTTTTGACAAAAAACCGCTGTTCGGTTTTTATTTCCCAATTGTTTACTACTTTTGCCAGTCAAAACCGACGAAGTTCCAAATTAATTTTGCTCTTGATTTGTGAAGACAAAATTAGCTATGTTGTATTTTGTTTAACTCTACATTTAAAACTTTTTAGACACGTATGAAAAAATTATTTACACTTCTGTTTACAGTGAGTTGTTTGTCTCTTTTCGCTCAGGTAAATCCTGGACTTAAAGTTACAATCAATGGTAAATCAGTCAACAACATTTCTGCCTCCTTCGGTGGTGAACTTACACCAGATGTTCCCTTGTGTGGAGAACTCGTTCACGTAAAAGGTACCGGAACAAGTACTGCTAATCCACCGATGCCTGTTGAAGAAGGTTGTAATTCCCTAACCAATGCCAATGATCTGAAAGGTAAAATTGCACTGATCAGAAGAGGTAGCTGCGAGTTTGGAGACAAGTGTCTTCGCGCTGAAGAGGCCGGTGCCATTGCGGTATTGGTTTACAATCGTGTAGACCCTGACAATGCAAACGAGCCAATCAATATGGGCACAGGTGCCGTTGGTGCTAATGTTACTATCCCATGTGCTATGATCAGTTTGGATGATGGTCTTGCTGCTTACGATATTTTGAAATCAGGAGGAAAGGTAAACGTATGCTTTACTGTTCCAAGTAAGCAAATCAACGAGGTTTACGCCAATCCATGGGGCAACATGTACCCCCAGAATCAATTGGACACTATTTTCCCTACGGTATCTTACACAAACAATTCGGACTCCATTTCAGGTGTGATAACAAAGGTTGATATCGTATCTCCTTCAGGAGTAAAGACTACTTTGAGCAGAACCCACGACATGTCAGTTACCGAGCCTGGATTCGTAAACATTATCCCTGTTTCAGGATATTATCCTTCTGAAAAAGGAATTTACAAGGCTACCTTTTACAACACATTTATCAGCGATACGGTAACATCACAGTTTATTGTTTCTGACTACACTTTTGGAAATGACCTGAATCAGGCACTACCAAAAGGTGTCACGCGCGACAAGACAACGTTCGTGGCCACAGACCTCAAAATCTCCAATATTCTGAATTTCTACGTGACAGGTAATGATGACACAAAAGCAACGTACGCTACCTTTGGTCTAAGAAATGCAGCCGCATTCAAGAATCGCGATATCAATATATCTGTTCTTGAAACAAGCCCGGATCGTATCGATGCCATCACCGGAACCACTTTAAGTCCTGGTGATATTGGAGACATCGTTGGAGATATTGTAACCTATACTGTAAGTGGTAACGAAGATCCAAACCAGTTGATTACCATCCCATTGAAAGACGGAAGCAAGAAAGGAATTGACTTGACAAAGAACACTGCTTATGTTCTTGTATTCGAATACGATGGTTCATCTATCAAAAACGACTCAGTAGGCCCACAGTGGACATTGGGTAGGACTACTCCTTCTCGCTGGCCTGGTATCAGCATGTTCGGAACAGCCTTGATGACCGGTGCCAGGTATTACAGTGGTGGATGGGGTGACACTGAAGATCCGATTGGAAGATTGCATATCGATGGCTTTACCATCGGCACAAAAAATCTGGCAACACTTGACAACAGTGAGGTTGGATTCTTCCCTAACCCAACAGCTGACGTTGTTAATGTAAAACTTGCATTGAAAGAAACAGCTAAAACGGTTGAACTGGGGATCATGGATTTCTTCGGTCGTGTAATTAGTACCTACACACTTGATGTTCAAAACGGAATAGTACCGGTGAATATCAGCAACTATCCGGCAGGTACCTATTTCTTTACGGTGAAAACCGACAAAGCATTTACTACCGAGAAGATTATCAAAAGATAATTCTGATTGACTTACTACTAAAGACTCCCGGATTTTTCCATATAGGAAATATCCGGGAGTTTTTTTTATATTTGCCTGCACGAACAAAATTTTTACCATTAAAAAGAAAACCGTTATGAACAGAATTTTAACAATAATGGCGTTTTTTTCCATTAGCGCCGTTTTCTGCAAGGCGCAGACCACAATGGTCCAATCCGGCAGACCGATACCAAATGCAAAAATGGAAATGCGCAGGATGGACAAGATTGCCAGAACAGGCTTCGAAGCCGACGTCCTGCAAGCTGCAGTTCCGCATTCTGCATCGGCCCGAGCACTAGGCTATTCCATCGGAACAACCAATTATGACCTCGGCTCAAACGGATCAGTTAAGGCGAGACTGGTCAATTTTGGTTCAAAAAAATTATCAGGAGCTTTTAATCTGGGTACCGGCGATATTGCCAATGGTGTTGCCGACAGGGGGTCGGGGTACAATACAACAGATGGCAATGCCAAATTTGGGGCAAGACCGACCAAAAGAGTAGAAGCTGTACGAACAGGATTTACGACGCTTTGCGCAGATGCTGACGGCAACGAATATCTTTTTGCCCACCAGTCCGGCTACAGAATACTCATGAGCAAGAAAGTCAAGGGAAGCGCATCCTGGCAGTCCACTGAGGTCCCTACCGAAGTTCAGGGCGGAATATTGTGGTCTGCTGCTGCCATCGGTGGCGCCAACGGCAAAACCATCCACCTGATTGCATTGACTGCCCCAACCGGAACCTCTACAAATGGCTTTCTGTTTGATGACATCAATGGCGCCATGTTGTATTACCGCTCAACAGACGGAGGCGCTACCTGGGATAAAAAAGATGTTGCTCTCCCTGGAATAAACGGCGTTCGCTACAATAGAATGAGCAGCGATAACTATACCGTTACAGCAAAAGGAGACAAGGTTGCGATCGCTTCTTTTGGTGATTTCTATGATACGGAACTTTGGGTTTCAACTGATAACGGCGAGAAATTCACACGTAAGACAGTCTTCGATTTTCCACTCAGCAACTACCATATTGATGACCTATACAGTGTTGACTCCATACCACCTGCACCGGAGGGTCTTGACCCACTGGCCATTCTCTCTACAGATGGCAGCGGGACGCTGATGATTGACAAAGATGATAAAATTCACCTCGTCGTTGGAAGAATGTACTACCTTGATGCCGCTGTAGACAACGGCTCTTACACGTACTACCCGGGTACAAATGGATTTTTTCACTGGGATGAAAATACCCCGGACTCACTTTACACTATAGATGCCTACCCTGACATTGATGAAGACGGCACCATTAATCTGGACGGATACGGCACCACCTTCAATGCACTGACTTGTCATCCTACAATGGCCCAGGGCAACGACAAAACCATATACCTGGCATATGCCGTTCCTTCAGAAGCATATGTTAATGCCGACCAGGGAAAGAACTGCAGACATATCTTCATCATGCACAGTAAAGACGGCGGTAAAACGTGGTCAAAGCCATATGATGTGATTGATGACAAGTCTCTTTTTGATGCCAATGAGTATTTACGCGAACTAGCAGATTGCACGTTTCCGTATCTGGCACAAAACGTCGACAACAATTTGCATCTAATTTATCAAATGGATTATACACCGGGAATGCACGTTTCACACCCGAGCTCAGAAACCATTGATTTTGAGGATAATTTTCAGATTTACAATGAAATCCCTGTTTCTACGATCACAAAAAACAACGATGTAAAAGCTGCAGAAACTTTTTCATTCTCTGTGTATCCGAATCCTGCAACTGATGTGGCACAGGTGTCTTTGAGTATTGAAGAAGCATCTGACACAAAAATTGGAATCATGGATTGCTTTGGTCAGACCCTCAGGAAGTTTGATACAGGTTGGAAAGGAGCCGGGAAGCATGTGGTTTCCATCCCTACTGACCTTCATTCGGGGATGTATTTTATCACGGTTGAGATGAATGGCAAGACTGCGACCAGAAAACTAATCGTGAAATAAATCGAGTAAATGCAAAAAAAAGCACCTGCCTCAATTCAGCCGGCAGGTGCTTTTTTCATTTTATGCTTTCTGTACCCGTTAACCAGTGCTCAATATTTTTACAACTTGATCTGATGGCAGGATCGACAGTAATGTAAGTGCCGCTAACCTTCTTTAGTAGCCAATCATTAACGTAGGTATTCTTTTTAGATTCCAGTGTCGCCTGCTGAATTTTGTTGTAATCCTGCTTTAGGTTCGCTCTGTGCGGGTCGGTGCGGGAAATAAGTTTTACAATACGGAACTGCGTTTCACCAAATGATGTCCTCGACTCAATAGGCTTTGACACCCCCCCTATTTTCATGCTTTCAGTCGCAAAATAAATATCCGGATCAAGCTCTCTGGTTTCAAAAAAAGTATTTCCTGAGGCCGGGTTTACCATTCTGCCATCATTGTGATAGCTCTGAGCATTTTTATCTGAGTAGGCCTTCACTGCTTGTGAAAATGTTTCTTTTCCGTTTGTAATTCTGATCCTAATGCTATCCAGCTTTGATTTTACCAGATCAAGATCCTGCTGTGTAATCTCAGGCTTTATTAAAATATGGCGGGCATGAATGGAATTACCTCTTCTTTCCAGTAACTGAATGAAGTGAAAACCATATTCAGATTCAAATACCTGTGAAATTTCATTGGGTTCCAGTTTGTAGGCCACACCTTCAAATACAGGAACAAAGGTGCCACGCTTAGCCCAGCCAAGATCACCACCGGCTCGACCTGACATGGGATCATCGGAGAATTTTTCTGCCAGGTCAGCAAATGACTCACCTTTAATAATCCTCTCGCGCAAGTCATTCAGTTTTGCTGCAGTGATTTTTTTCTGAAGGTCATTGGCCTTTGGAGAAATCAGAATTTCACTGATTTCAACTTCCGAGTTAAAATAAGGCAAAGAATCTCGCGGCATACTTTTGAAAAAGGCTGTAACCTCAGATGGCGTCACAGTCATGCCTTCTGTGATTTTAGACCTCATCTTCTCAATCTGTTTTTTGTTTCTCAAGTCATCTCTGAACTGCTCCTTCACCTGTGCGACTGTCTGACCATAATAACTTTCAAACTGGTTTACATCGTTGTTCATTTGAGATAGAATTTGGTCCACACGGGCATTCAATTCCTGTTCCACTTCTTCTTCACCGACAATCAACGAGTCTCTTTTCGATTGATTTAGCAGCAGCGCATTCAGCATCAGATTGTCAATGATCAGGCATCGTGCATTTTCCGGCAACTCCGGTTGCTGTGACTTGAGGTAACTAAATTGCTCTTCAACATCGGAGTGCAGAATGATTTCTCCACCAACTGTGGCCACTACCCTATCGAGTAGTTGTTTCTGTGCAAATGCTTTACCGGAACAGCAGAGCAGCAGGAATATATATATCGTTTTTTTCATATCATTGGTTGTGAAATGCCTCAGAAAACCGAATTCACAAGGGTTCTGGACATGCATTTCAATTATCGATTTCATCAATTCGTTTTTCAAAAAAAGCCATTCTGTTGGTAAGATCTACGGCACACAAACTCGAGAAAGACTCTTTTTCATAATGAAACTCATAAAAACAGCCGTTGTCTATTCGCAGATATTTACCGGCAGACAGTGCCCCCAGTTGATTTTCAATGACGGCCCGCTCAGTTGGAGTGTGACCATATACAAGCATTCTGTTCTGTAACCAGCCGGCATCCTGCGTATTTTCCCAACCTCTCGACCACATCATTGCTTCTTCATCCTGCAGCGGATTATCAATCTGGAAATTTAGGCCCGCGTGAACAAAAATGTATTGCTCTTTCTCAATAAATACCGGCAGGTTTTTTAAAAAACTGATGTATTCCGAGGGAATATCCCATGCGTTCTTTACATCAAAACTCTTCAGCGTCTGCATCAGACCATATTTGATACTGCTT
>CANHEE010000112.1 GCA_947459655.1 Lewinellaceae bacterium | reverse complement strand
ATTTCCCCGGCGCCGGTTGCAATGTTGACGGGATTGTACAGGAGAGCCGATACTGGACCACTGCAGGAGGAACAAGGGTCACAAGCCACGAAGTGGGACATTATTTCAGTCTGAACCACACATTCTCCGGAGGTTGTAATAACGCCGACTGTCTGCTCGATGGCGACCAGATCTGCGACACTCCACCGGACAACAGTCCAAGTTTTGCAGCTTGTAACACGAACTCCTGCGCTACCGATTCTCCCGACCTGCCAGATGACAACAGTAATTACATGGATTATACTTCCTGCTCGCCACCACATTTTACGATGGGGCAGAAAGTGCGCGCAATTGCAGGGCTGGAGAAGGGGAGAAGTACATTAATAACCTCGAACGGTTGCCAGGTGGTAGCCGATCATGACCTCTCGCTTTTGAGCGTAGACCTTGGTCAAACGGGTTGCAGCAAAATATTTGCTCCGCAACTGCTGATCAAAAATGCCGGTTTGCAAACGATTACGACATTCACAATAAGTTACGCGCTGAATGCTGGCACACCGGTGAATTTTCCATGGTCAGGAACACTCGCTGCCAATGCAACTGTGACTATTACACTTCCACAACAGGTGCTCTCTATCGGAAAATATACTTTTTCGGTTTCTCTTCAAAGCCCCAACGGAGTTGCCGATGAGTTCCCGACAGATAATTACTTTAATTCGGAATTTGATATTTTTCCCAGACCTGCGCTCAGTGTTCTACAGGTACTTGGTACCCACTGTGTCAGCGATGGCGTGGTGAATGTGAAAGCAACCGGAGGAGTGCCACCATACCTCTTTGATAGTCCGGGAAATGGTTGGACACAAAATGACGGACTGTTCAGATTACTGCTGGCCGGTACGCAACGTTTTATCGTTACCGATGTCAATAGCTGCCGTGATACAGTAGAGGTAACGATACCGGACAGCTGTGCTGTAAAGACTCCAAGCCAATTTATACTGAACGGAGATGCAACCTACCTCGGTGGAGACTGCTACCGGCTTACACCTGCAGTTAACAATGCCGGTGGATCAGTTTGGTATAGTAAAAAGATAGACCTCAGAAGAGATTTCACTACAGAATTTGACATGAATCTCGGTTGCATTGACGGCAATGGGGCAGACGGAATAGCTTTCTTGCTGCAACCCATTTCTACTGCCATAGGTACCAGAGGAGGAGGTTTAGGCTATGCCGGTATTCAACCCTCACTGGGTGTTGAATTTGATACCTGGCGGAATTGCTGCAACAACAGTACCTCTATCAACTCGCCGGAGGCAAATGATCCGGTGCAGGATCATGTGGCCATCATGCGGAATGGAACGACAAATCACCTAAGCACCAACAACCTCGCTGGTCCGGTAGATATTTTGCCGGGCAGAAATGCAGAAGATTGTGCTTTTCATACGGTGAGGATTACCTGGAATGCAGCCCAGCAGCGACTCAATGTGGTGGTTGATTGTATACAGCGGCTAAGTTACCAGGGTGACATTGTCAAAACCATTTTTAACAACGACCCAAATGTTTATTTTGGTTTCACGGCAGCAACTGGAGGTGCCATCAACGTGCATCAGATTTGTCTGAAGTACATTTCCTTCCTCGATAAAATTCCCGATGTTACCATCTGCGAGGGAAGCAGCGTGCAACTGTCTGCACCATCTGATTTTGTACAATACGAGTGGACTCCCACCAAAGGGGTCAGTAATCCATTGCTGAGGAACCCCGTTTTTAGTCCTGACAGCACGACTACCTACATCGTAGCTATGACCAACCAGTGTGGAGACACCGTTCGCGATACGGTCACAGTTGGTGTGGTGAAGCTGGATCTTGATGTGGATACCACTATTATCAATCCATGCTCTGCCTTTCCGGTTCTCCAGCTGAGCGCGAAAAGCAGTTATCCTGGTGCGAGCTACGCCATCAATGGCAGCAATTTTGTTTACAGTAATCTGATTTTCAAGGATTATCAGTACAGGTTTGGTACCAATTACCTGCTCTACGCGCGATTGGGCAACTGCACCATTTCCAGAAAAATAAACATTGCTCCACCAAAGCCACTGAAAGACAGTCTGGTATTCCAGCAGGCTGAGTTTTGTGGTGGAAAGGGCTCGGTTCACGTTCAGGGTATTGATGGTTTGCCGCCTTACGAATACAAACTCGACAGTGGAGCCTATCAAAGCAGTGGCAGTTTCTTCGGACTTACATCGGGAACTTACACGCTGACCATCAAAGATGCACGTGGATGTACCCTACAGCGAACCATCAACATTGCCAATTCGGTGAAAAAAATTGCACTGGCCATAGATAGTTCACGGCTTTTGATTGACTGTTTTAGCAGTAATACTTTTGTAGCTGTGACTGCCTCAGGCACCAAGCCTTTTTATTACTATTCAATTGATGGCCAATCGTTTGGATCAAATGGAATGTTCGGAGGACTTTCGGCGGGAAAGCACCGCATCATTGCTCGCGACGATTATGGTTGCCTGAGTGACACCATTGAAGTGACTGTCCAAAATCGCATCAGCAATTCTGTTCGGACCGACACAGTTTCGCGCTGTTTTGGACAGACCTACACCGTTAACAACCGAATTTACAAGGCCGATGGCATTTATTTTGATACTTTGAAAACCATTTACGGGTGTGATAGTGTGATTATCACCAGGCTGAAAATAGGACAGCAGCTGATAACCAATCTGGATAGGGTCATTTGTATTGGTGACAGCATCAGAATAGGCCAGTCTGTCTATTTTGCTTCCGGGAAATACAGCAATTTGTTGAAGTCAGCAGCAGGTTGCGACAGCGTGGTTAATCTCAATCTCAGCTTTTTCCCAAAAATTGAAAAGCAGCTGAAAGTGCAGTTGTGTGCTCCGAAATCGTATGTATTGAACAATGTAAACTATAGCAAAACAGGTATTTATGTAGTTGTGCTGAAGGCGAAAAACGGCTGCGACAGCACCATCACCCTGGATCTGACCATCAATAGTCCTGCAGAACGAACGCAAAAGATTGCAATCTGCGAGGGCAAATTCATAGTGGTAAACGGAAAAAAATACAGTCAGAATGGTGTCTATATAGATACACTGCAAACAGCCGGTGGGTGCGATAGCATTGTGGTAACTGCACTGACCGTTTTGCCAGTTAAAAGGAAAATCATCAGCGCCTGGATTTGCGAAGGCGATACTTATACGCTTAATGGGAGATTTTACACCCAAAGCGGTTTTTACCGAGATACCCTCCGCGCCGTTTCCGGATGCGATAGCATTCTCGAAATTAATTTGCGCGTCAATCTGAAAAATGATGTCAGTGAGCGCAGAAGCATTTGTGCAAACAAGACAATTGTTGTTGGAGGAACCAGGGTCAATAAGTCCGGTCAATACCGTTTTGATTTGAAAAACAGGTTCGGTTGCGATAGCATCTATCGCCTTGATCTCAGTGTGTTGGATACCACCTCGTTTTTTCAGGAGTACATCCTTTGTGAAGGTGACACCCTTCGGGTGGGTAAACGGATTTATGCTTCGAGCGGCCAGTTTACACAGGCGTTGCAGTCGTCCAACGGCTGTGACAGTACGCTTCACCTCAATATCAAGCGCGGAAAGTCAGATTACTGTGAGGACAAGTACTGTCGCCTCTACATTCCAAATGTTTTTTCACCCAATGGAGACTCGCAAAACGACAATTTCGAGGTTTACTCCCCCGTGGTGAGTATTTCACGACTGCAGATATTCGATCGCTGGGGCGATTTACAGTACGATGAGCAGTCAGCCCAACCGAAATGGGATGGCACCTCCATGCGTGGTGGACTCATGAACAGCGGCGTTTATGTATTTGTGCTCTATGGTACATGCAGTATCAACAAACCTTTCATCAAAAAAGGCGATGTAACGCTGATCAGGTAAGTGCCCAAATGCGGCAGAAAGCAAATGCACAAAACGCATTTTTTCCCGTCACATTTCTTTTCGCTTTTAAAAAGGAGTGAAGGCGTTTCATTAGATTTGCACGCGATAAAAGAAAAATACCAATTTGTATGAAAAAAAGATTTCACCTTTTACCTTTCTTCATTTTAATCTCAGTAATCAGCTACGCACAGGATACTTTGGTTGTGCCTTCGTTTAACTTCAAATCAACGACGAGGAAGGACACGATGGTTAATTTTCCACCCGACGACAAGTTCAGCTATGAGAAAATTTTGATGCAGTACACCATGCGTTGTAAGAATGCGTTGGTCTCTACCGGAAGCAATAGAAATCTGGGTTGTGGTGAGTGGGATTACAGTTGTAATACCTACGTGACCGACTCGACCAGGGTAGATTCCACTCGGGCTACAGCCCCCAATTACATCGTTAGCGGTTTTAAAGAAGATCTTTTTCCGTATGTAACCAGGCCTACTTATTCTTATACCGCCTTTACCCTTAAAGATGTGAAAGTCAATTCATCGGCAAATGAAAAGTTGAAGCAGATTGGTGTCGGTGCCGAGCCGATTTTTCACCCTTTTGTGCCATCGTCATCTGCCGGAAAATCTTATTACCTGGTTAGGGCTTCGGAAATTGGCAGTACTATCGGAAACAACATCAATGGAATTGAACTGGAAATGGATGGTCAGCTTTCCGATGTGTCATTTTTGAAGATCAAGTTAAAAGAAACCAAAGCTACGCAGCTGGCTGCCGACCTATCGGAAACCACGGGGTTCAAGGAGGTTTATTTCAATAGCACCAACCTTGGCAATCCAAAGTGGAAACGGCTGCATTTTTACGAGCCCTTCGCGTGGGATGGTGTTTCGAACATACTGATAGAAATATCCTACAACAATACCTCGGCATTCCCGGCAAATCTGACCGCACGCGGGGAGGCAACGACCTACCTGAGTGCTGCACACACCAATGAAAATGATGCGTTTGTGGTGGCCAATGCTGATACTCGACTGGACTTGCCAACAGACAAGATGTCGTCTGTAAGCACAGAAATTACCGTAGGTTTTTGGTCAAACGGGTCTACGACCGGTTTGCCGGCCAATACAAGTATTTTTGAGGCAGCTGACGACAAAAATGTCCGCCAGCTGAATGTACATCTTCCGTGGTCAGATTCCAATATTTACTGGGATTGCGGAGGAGACGGAGGAGGATACGACCGCATCAACAAGGCTGCTACTCCTTCAGAGATTGCCGGAAAATGGAATTACTGGACATTTACCAAAAATACCACGACCAAAACCATGAAAATCTACCTGAATGGTGTGTTGTGGCATTCCGGAACCAACAAGGCCAGACCTATAGACATCAAAAAGTTTGTGGTGGGTACCAGTCTGAACAGCAACCACCGCTATCTGGGTCAATTTGATGATTTTTCAGTCTGGAACAAGGAATTGGATACTACCGCCATCCGTCAGATCATGCGTACAAAACCGGATGCGACAAACCCTAATTTTTCTAATCTGGTCTGCTACTACAATTTTAACGAAAGTGCTATACAGAAGGAAACTGCAGACCAGTCTGCCAATCAGTCTGTCGCAAAATTTGTCGATGTCCCGGTCAAATTCAGATTTGAAGGCCGTTTGTTGGCGAAAGGTTTTTCACTTGAATCCCAGCGCCCGAATTTGCGGTTTTACAGCGGCACCTACAACCAGACGGTAGCCAATAAAACAGTAATTGACTCGGTTGCGAAAGCACCAAACAAGGTCAGGAGTTTCTTCGTGGAAAACAACCGACTCAAAGAAGGTCCATCCTTCAGCTACTGGCATGCAGAGGACACAGATATAGTGGATGAAAACGGAAATGTAGTCGGCACAAAAAAGGTTGTTCCTGAAAATGAACTGTCGATTGATCCGCTGTACTACTACAATTATAGTCCTGCGAAATTTGAACTACTTTCATTCGTGACGCCCTACGGAATTGGCATAGATTTCGGAAAAGAGGGAAAGACCTGGACATTTGATGTGACAGATCTGGGGCCAATACTGAAGGGCAGAAAAAGGATGACCATTGAAAGGGGAGGACAAAACCAGGAGGAACTCGATATTAAATTTCTTTTTATTAGGGGGATTCCGCCAAGACCTGTGCTGAATGTTCAGCAAATATGGCCGGTCAATTCGATCGCTTTTGCCAATCTCCTGACCAACGCAGCCTTTGAGCCAAGGGCACTACAACTCAGCCAGGATGTTAAGGCAGCCAAAATAAAAGCGGCCATAACCGGACACGGGCAAGAGGGAGAATTCAATCCGCAGATACATTACATCAACGTCAACGGGGGAGTTCGCGAACTGGAGTGGCAAGTGTGGAAGGAGTGTTCGAACAACCCTGTTTATCCACAGGGGGGAACCTGGATTTACGACCGCGCCGGATGGTGCCCGGGTGCACCCACAGATGTAAGGGAGCTCGATATTACCAATATCATCAGTGCACAGAAGGACATTACCATCGATTACGGCATTAATACCGCTTCGGGCGACTCAAGGTACATCATCAGTAACCAATTGGTCAGCTATGGCGCACCGAATTTTAAAAACGACGCAGCAGCAACGCGGGTCATCAAGCCAACAGCGGAAATTGAAAACGGAAGGTTTAATCCGATCTGTATGAATCCTGAAATTGAGATCCGAAATACTGGTGAGGATGCGCTGAAATCGCTGGTCATCAGTTATGGCATTAAGGGAGGCGACGTATTTACCTACAATTGGACGGGCAATCTTGCGTTTTTGCAGACGGCAAGGGTATTGCTGCCTTCGTTCCCGATAAATGAATGGGAAAAGGGCAACAGGTTCAGGGTACTCGTTTCAGCACCCAATGGAAAGGCCGACGAATATGACCAGAACAACATCGTGGAGTCAACATTCAACGCTGTAAAGCAGCGCTTTAATTCCACTTTAATCATCCAGATGCGCACCAATAATGCTCCCGGAGAGACCTCATGGGAACTGACCGACGTAGACGGGAAAATATTGAAATCGCGCAAAAGTGGTCTGGCGGCCAATAAATCATACAACGACACACTTTACAACATGAACGGCTGCTACCAGTTGCGTGTACTCGACAACGGAGATGATGGTCTGAGCTTCTGGAACAACAGTGACGGAGCAGGCAGTATCGGTATCAGAAACCTTGGAGGTGTGCTGACCACATTCAATCCCGATTTTGGCAGGGAAATCAGATACCATTTCACGGCGGGTAATACCATATCGACCACAGATGTGCGCTACAGACCCGAGCTGACTGTTTATCCAAATCCAACAACAGGGAAATTTACCCTCGAGATTGAGGGCATCAAAGAGCAAGGTGAACTGCTGGTAACCGATATCAGTGGAAAGCAGGTTTACAGGGCGATACTGAGCGAAAGCGGAGAATTGCATCGGGAAATTCAGGTGGATCTGGGAGACGCTGTTCCAGGCATGTACTTCGTTCAGGTGCGAGGTCAGCATACACTATGCAGTACGAAGCTGGTGAAATGGTAGTTTTAGCTCAAATAAATGAAAAGCCACTGTAAAATCACGGTGGCTTTTTTGTTGTCTTACCTTATCGTCCTTTTGCAACTTCGACGAATTACATTATCTTAGCCACTCTCATTGCCACTTTGTGTGGATTTTTTATAAAAAACAGCATCAAATGAACAAAATAATTTACCTGATAACAGGATTAGTGCTTTCTCTTTCGGCAATATCATTCGGACAAAAAACGGTGACCGGTACCATTACCAGTGACAACGTGAAGCGCAGCTACCGACTCTACATTCCAAAAAGCTATACAGGCGCCACCCCTGTTCCGTTGCTGTTTAATTTTCATGGTTATACCTCCAACGCGGCACAGCAGGAATTTTACGGTAGCTTCAAGGCCATTGCAGATACGGCCAATTTTCTGGTGCTTTTACCGGAGGGGTTGCCGCTGATTGGCACCAACACAGGTTTTAACAATTTCAGTATGCCCGGCGTAAAGCCCGATGATGTGTTGTTTACCTCCGATCTGATTGACTCCATCAGCGCCAAATATGCCATCGACCGGAACAGGATTTACAGTACGGGAATGAGCAACGGGGGCTTCATGAGTTACGATCTGGCCTGTTTTCTCTCAGACAAAATTGCGGCTATAGCATCCGTTGCGGGCAGTATGATTCCCTTGCACCTAAGCACTTGTCAGGCGAAACATCCTACGCCTGTTATGCAGATACATGGTACGACCGATCCGGTTATTCCATATGATGGGGTGGGGCCGCTGGTCACATCATCGCACATCGATACCTTGCTGAACCATTGGATCAATTTCAATGGCTGTAATACTTTGCCAACAAAGCTCAATATCCCCAACAGCAACACTGCTGACAACTGTACTGCCGAGCGTTACATTTACGAAGGCGGAAAAAACGGCAGCACGGTCGAATTTTTCAAGATCATCGGTGGCGGACATACCTGGCCGGGCACCATCATCCCGACCGGCTCCGGTAATACCAACAGGGATTTCAATGCCAGTCTGGCCATTTGGCAATTTCTAAGAAAGTACCGCCTCGACCAGGTCAGTGCGGTCGGCCAGTCTGTCGCCTACAACAACAATTTCTCCATCTCACCCAATCCGAGTACAGGTATTTTTAACCTGAGAAGTGATTATCCGGGCAGTTGTACCCTTTATGTCTACAATGCGGTGGGTCAAATGCTTCAGCAACAAAGTGTCGGCGAAGGCACGACGCAGTTTTCACTGGACAACAGCACTCCGGGGCTGTATTTCTACCAGATCAAAGACAGGGGCACTCTACTGAAAAGCGGAAAGGTGGTGGTGGAGTAGTTGTTGGTCTGCTGGTCGTTGTTGGTTTAGGTGTTTAGTTGTTTGTTTTTGGAGGTTGGTCTTTTGGGTCTGTTACTGAAGTAGTCCAATCACACAATTATTTTCCAAATTTTGTTCGAGCTTTGTTATTTTTAGGAAAAATAATTTACATCTTTGTTTTTATTGATTTTCATGTGGATTGTTTGTGCTTTTTGTACAACCTTGGCCACTACTAAGGTTTCGGCATAACCCCCGAACTTACATGATAGTTTTTTATTTATTTGTGATCTGCCTCAATCCTATCGACAACCACGAAAAATGAATACCGATTTTAAAAACAGCATTGAGAAAATAATCGCTAATCAGCATGCTGATGAGGGAGAGTTGCTTTTTCAACTCAAGCATTTACTGCAACAAACGGAATTGAGGAACGCCGAAAAGCACCATTCAAGAAGTCTGTCGGCGCTGGTATCTGAGAACATCAAACAGATACGAGGGAATAAGCAGGAGGGCGACGCCGTTAAATCCGGTTTTACCGAATTTGACAACCTTTATGGTGGCTTTTCCCCGGGAGAGCTGGTAGTCATCGGAGCGAGGCCTTCTATGGGAAAAACCCAGCTGCTGGTAAATTTAGCACTTAATATTTCCGCTTCGGCGCCCGTACTTTACTTCACTTTT
>CANHEE010000111.1 GCA_947459655.1 Lewinellaceae bacterium | reverse complement strand
TGGACAAGAGTTAATGACGAGCAGGTACCCTTGAATCTGCAGAATGAAAGGAAGATTGTTCCGTTGAAATACCAGGTCTGGAAAATGAATTTTCAGGCACTGAAACGGCAGCTTGATATTGCACCACTGGAAATGTCCGAGGCTCCGAAACCTGTAGCGCTTTCGATACCGATGCCGGGTGGTGAACTTGTTGAATTTGACATAAAGGAATCACCGGTGGCAGAGCCGGAATTGATGGAAAAGTACCGCTCCTTCAGAACTTTCACCGCTGTCGGACTGCGTAATAAAAACTACCGTGGCAGACTGGACTACACCATTGACGGATTCAGGGCGGCCATCGACACACCCGAAGGTGAGGTCTATATTGATCCCTATGCAACTGAAATGCAGAATTACTGTGTGGTTTATTACACCAGTGATTACCCGGTAACGGATGCCATGAAGCAATTCAAGTGTGGTGTTACAGACAGCTATGTGGGAAAGAGCAGCAGAGATACCAGAAACATCAGCACCGACAGAAGTGCGGGAGATGCCGTAACTGTCCGAAAATACCGGCTTGCACTTGCTTGTACAGGCGAATTTGCAGCCCTGAATGGAAAATCAAAGGACAAGGTGATGGCAAAGTTTGTTGCTTTGGTCAACCGCGTCAATAAAACCACACTTCAGGAATTGGCAGTTCGTTTTGAACTCATTGCCAAAAACGACACACTCATCTGGCTTGACAGTACCACAGATCCTTTCCCTGATGGCACGACAGGAGGCGCCGTACTTGGTAAAAGCCATGATGTTATCGCTTTTTATGTCGGCAGATTCAGCTTTGATATAGGACATACCATTACGGGCAATTGCAGCGACGTAGGTGGGGTTGCACAACCCGGCGTGGTGTGTGCCAATGGAAGAAAAGGAAGTGGCGTAAGCTGTGACCAGAGCGGAAATACAGATAACCTTGCAGTTACGATTATGTGCCACGAGATGGGTCACCAGTTTTCTGCCAGCCATACGATGAGTGCCTGTAATGGTGCTGATCCCGGACAAGTGGGCAGTAGTTCGAGGGCAGAGCCAGGGAGTGGAACGACGATTCTTTCCTACGATGGTGGTTGCGGAAGTGACAATGTAACCGGACAATATTGGAAGCCAAACGGGCGATTTGGATTGGGAACAAAGGGACAAATTTTTGAGTACATCCGTTTGGGTGCGGGAAATGAATGTCCCGCCAAAACAGTAATTACCAACCGCAATCCGGTGGTGACCGTTTTACACCAAAAGAAGGGATTGGTGATTCCTATTGGTACACCATTCGAACTAAATTCTTCTGCCACAGATGAAGACAATGATCCGATAAAATACAGTTGGGAGCAGGCAGACGAGGGTGCTTTCATCTCGCTGGGAGAGCAAAATCTGTTCTCCAACAGCTTCCGGGTTTTTGATCCGGTGAATACGGGGACAAGAACTTTTCCGAAGATGGACAATATCCTCAGGAACAGGCTGACAAAAGATGAACTCTATCCGGATACTACCCGAAATTATACCTTTGTGATCAGTGCAATGGATTACAATGTTCTGGGGGGTGGTACGGGATTGGATACCATCAAATTCAAAAGTACACATACGGCTGGTCCATTCCTGGTAAAATTCCCCAATACGCAGCAAGATACCGTTGTTTCAGGTGACTATGCAGTCATCAGGTGGGATGTAGCGAACACGGACGGACCACTGGTGAAATGTAAAAAGGTGGATATCTGGTTGTCTAAAGATGGTGGCAACAAGTTTGCCTTTCAGCTCCTCAAGAATACCGAAAATGATGGAGAAGAAGGCGTGATTATTCCCAAAGATCTGGAGACGAATTTCGGACGAATCAGAATCAGTGCAGTAGACAATATCTTTTTTGACATTTCTGATAAGAACTTTCCGATTAGAACCGCCAAGCAGGCAGGCTACACTGTGGCAGTCAATGCAGAAACAAAGGTCTTTTGTCTCCCTGACCCTTCTGCAAGCACCGCAGTCGTGAATATTCAAAGCTCAGGATTCGGAGGTTACACAAATTCGGTTGACCTCAGTGTGGTTACAGGACTTCCAGCAGGAGCGACTGTTAAATTCGAAAAGGAAACCATCAGTCCTGACGAAAACACCCGTATGCTCGTTGATCTATCCAACGTCAAGCAGGCAGGCGATTACAGCATCGTTGTGAGGGCCGTTTCCGGCGTAGATACACTTTATCGCACGGTAAAACTGAGCGGAGTTGCATCAGATTTCAGCGCCACAGTGCCCGTAAGTCCGGGAGATGGAGCTACCTCAGTTAACGTACTCCCGCTTTTCAAGTGGCAGACCTCCCCATCGGCACTGACCTACGATATAGAATTCGCTTCAAATCCCTCCTTTGCGCCGGCGACCATTCTTGGAAGTGCATATGGTGTTAAGGGAAGCCAGATTGAGTCGCCGACTTTACTACAGGAGAACAGCCTTTACTACTGGAGAATACGCGCATCAAACAGTTGTAGAACAGGACAGTGGTCACAGGCAAGTCCTTTCCACACGTCTGTACAGGCTTGCAGTGAGTATAAAAATACCGACCCGATTTTCATCAGTGCGACCCAGGCGAATACAGCAAAAAGTGAACTCGAAATAACCGAAAGCGGTATCATCAGCGATGTGAACGTGACCGGAATAAAGGGTAGTCACAGCAATTTCGGACAACTTGAAATCAGATTAATCGGTCCGGGCGGCAAGGTTTCATTGCTATCTGACAAGAAGTGTATTTTCTCCGGCGGTAGCAAACTTGTCTTGCGTTATGATGATGAAGCTATCCAAGCCAACAAGTGTGACAAGCTACTCAGCGTTGGCATTCCCTACAAGCCTGATACTCCGCTATCTGTCTTTGACGGTGAAGACAGCAAGGGTTTATGGAAACTGGAGATAAAAGACCTCGCCACCGGAGATGGAGGCCTGATTGACGAGTGGTCGCTCAGGATGTGTTCTGCAAGATCTGTAATTGCTCCGACACTCGTCAGAAACGACACCCTCAAAGTGAGACCGGGCACCGGCAGGTTTATTTCAGATTCTCTTTTGCTGGCAACTGACGACAGGGCTTCAGCAAGGCAGCTGACCTATACCCTTGTTACCCTTCCACGCTATGGTAGGATCAACCGCTGGGGAGGTGCCAATCTTGAGCTTGGGACTACTTTCAGTCAGGAAGAAATTGACCAGCGTGACGCCATTCGCTATGTCAATACCGACCCGAATGCAAAGTCTGACTATTTCCTTTTTGTCCTGACCGATGGTGAGGGAGGTTTTGTCGGAACCTTGCGTTACAACATAGAAATCACCTCAAATGCACCGCTCTCTGCTGTGAAAGAGAAAGATCTTGACAAAGTGATTTATGTGTTTCCAAATCCTGCAAACGAGACCCTCAATATTCAGGTAAACGATGCTGCGGTGCAGTTGTCCGCAATACAGTTGTACGACATAAATGGGCGGCTGGTGTTGAGCAGAAACTGGACAGCTGCAGAATTCACCACTACAATTGAAACGGGACAGTTGGCTTCCGGGATGTACCTGTTAAAAATGAACAGTGCGGGCGTCAGCATCACAAAGCGGATTCTGATTAATCACTAAAATGACAAAGTACGATGTAGTGAGCCACCCGAATTTTGTTTCGGATGGCTCACTTTTTTTATCGTTAGTACGGTAGTTGGCCACAACCGGGTAAGTAAACGGATCATTTCAGGAAATGACAAAAAAATATCTAATCTTAAAGATGAATAAAACGTATGTTATGGAAAAATCGCATGCGTTTATTACCTTCCCTGCCATTTCGTGTTACCTTCTGTACACCAATCCGCTGCTTGACATTGTCTTTCTTTTATACGGATTAATCATATGTATTTTTATTTTGTATCAAGGGCAGTATTACTTCAAACTCAAAATACAAAGTATTAAGGGTCAGGTATTTAACCAAAAATCGAATTTACATTTTTTTAGAAAGTCAAAAAATGCAAATTTGATTTTGATAGGTTTAATGCCCTTGATATTCATTGTGCAGATTTTCCTTAATAACTGGACAATAAAAACGGAAAATTTGATCTGCTGGGGATTTGCGGCGAACATTTTTGGGATCCTTGAACACATCAATTATTACAATAGGCAACTTATGATTGATAGCACAGCCGATCTGAACTATGTAATCAGCAACAGAAAACTAAAAATTGCGAGTTTGGCCAAGGATTTATCAGAAAATAAAATTTAGTACCCAATAGCGAATGGCGTGCTATTTCAACTTTCCGAGAATACTGCTGAATGCAGATCCTTAAGCCACGGAAAAAAGAATGCAAATGAATAATCCAATAACGGATTCCTATCCGCCGATAATGGGTACGTGGAAACGACTATACATCCTGGTGCTGCTTGTGCATGCGCTGGTATTGCTTCTTTTTATTTTCCTCACGTTCTTCTATTAATCCTAACAAAAGAAAAAGGTTATGCATGTAGTTGACTGGGTCGTGCTCTCTGCAACCATTCTTTTCATTGTCGTGTACGGAATGTGGAAGACCAGGAAAAGAGATAGCGTTGAACATTACCTGATGGGTGACAGGGATCTGAAGTGGTGGACCATCGGGCTATCCATCATGGCAACGCAGGCCAGCGGAATCACCTTTCTCTCGACACCCGGGCAGGCGTATGAGAGCGGTATGGGCTTTGTGCAATTTTACATCGGATTGCCAATCGCGATGATTGTGCTGTCGGTATTTTTCCTGCCCATTTTTTACAATCTGAAGGTTTACACTGCCTATGAGTACCTGGAACAGCGATTTGATGTTAAAACCCGTACTTTTACTGCAATCCTTTTTCTGATTCAGCGCGGTCTGGCGGTGGGACTGACCATCTATGCACCTTCGATTATATTGGCCAAGATTCTTGACTGGAACCTGGCCGCTACCAATCTCGCCATGGGTGGGATTGTTATTGCCTACACGGTCATTGGTGGTTCTAAGGCCGTCAGTGAAACCCAGCAACAACAGATGACCATAATTCTGATTGGTTTGTTTGTGGCTCTGATGGTCGTTATCTGGAAGCTACCGCAGGGTGTGTCCTTTGGTGATTCGGTAAAAGTAGCCAGTCAGTTGGGTAAAATGAACATTATTGACTTTACATTTGACCCGAAAGCGAGGTATAATTTCTGGTCTGGCATACTGGGCGGCACCTTTCTGTTTATTTCCTATTTTGGTACAGATCAATCGCAGGTGCAACGCTACCTTTCGGGAAAAACGCTTACAGAGAGCAGACTTGGACTGCTTTTCAATGGCATCCTAAAAGTACCGATGCAGTTTACGGTGCTTTTTGTGGGCATGATGGTGTTTGTATTTTACCAGTTCAATAGCTCACCGTTGCATTTCAATAGTGACAACATCCGACGATTGATGGATAGTCCCTATGCAGAACAGTACAGTACACTGCAATCAAGACATCAGGAGGTTTTTGAGCAAAAAAGAGCCGGAATTTATGATATGATTGCTGCTGAACGTGGGCAGAACGCGGAACAATTGCAGGAGGCGAAAACAAAGGTTGAGGGCCTGCTGGCAGAAGACAATTCACTGCGAAAGGAAGCGGCACAGCTGGTAAAGGCAAATACTCCCGAAGCGGAGACCAAGGATACCGATTATGTTTTTATCACCTTTGTAATGAATCATTTGCCGGTAGGTATTATTGGTTTGTTGATTGCCGTGATTTTTGCGGCAGCGATGTCGTCCATTGCTGCAGAAATCAATGCGCTGGCGACGACATCGGTCATGGATATTTACAGGCGCCTGATTGTGAGCGATGCTGCCGATACCCATTATTTCAGGGCATCTGTGTATTTTACCATATTCTGGGGCCTTGTTGCGCTTGGCTTTGCCGGCCTTGCCTCGCTTTTTGACAACCTGATCCAGGCCATCAACATTATCGGTTCGCTTTTTTATGGTGTGATACTGGGCATTTTTCTGGTTGCCTTTTTCTTTAGAAAAGTGCGAAGCAATGCCGTTTTTTATGCTGCTGTGCTGTCAGAATTATGCATCATAGGTTTGTTTGTTGCCGACAAGTGGGGTTATTTACAACTGGGTTTTTTATGGTTAAATCTGATCGGCCCGGCGCTGGTGATTGGGTTGAGTATGCTGCTACAGCAGATCTTTTCTCACGGAGGGGAGGAGGAAATCAAAAAGGCACAAGAACTTTAAGCACTTGCACCTTTTAAGAGGGTGACCCCGGCGAGATTCGAACTCACATCAACAGAACCGGAATCTGTCATTCTATCCATTGAACTACGGAGCCGGAAATACACAGTCGCCTTCCGGCATTTGCTGATTTGCAACTGATAATTTAGTATTTTTACCGCGGCAAAGGTACGGGCATAAGGCGGTAGTATCCAAATAATGCAGCATAAAATTTATTCATTTCTTTTACCGGTTTTGGCTACCTGTCTGCTCGTCCTGACGGGCGTTTCTGCGCAGTCTCCACTCATTGGAAACTGGGAGGGAACCATCACTGTAGAACGCGATGGCGAGGTTTTGAGTTCGTTCAAAATGCTCCTGACCATCAGTTCAGACAGCTTGGAGGTGCAGGGTCAGTCGTGGGTCTGGTACAACGAAAAGAAGGCAGTTTTTTCCTTCAGGGGTAGAATGGAAAAAGAAGTACTGAAAATAAAGGATATTGCTTTGCTGGAATACGACAAATTGCCCTCGGGTGAGTGGTGTTACAAAGTAATGGAACTGCGCCTTAGCCAGAGTAGGAAGCACGCAATACTGGAGGGTCTTTGGACAGGCAATACTACTTTCAGTAGCTGTCAGCCCGGTAGAATAATGCTCAAAAAGATTATGAAACGAGCCTGAAAAGGCCGTTTTCTTGCTTTAGGTACGGGTACCTGACTTCGGTCAAGGCCAATCCCTGCGGAGGTGCGGAAGTACTGGGTTGCAGCAGTTGTTGTTCGTCAAGTGATCGTGCTAGGGTCTCGATACTGAGTTTCCCGGCACCAACGTTCAGGCACATTCCCACAATCAGTCGCACCATTCCCCTCAGAAATCGATTTGCGGCGATATGATACACTGCTGTTTTCTCCTGTAAATTCCACTGCCACTCGCTTAGGTACAACTGACATTCCATGGTCTTTGCATCGCTGTTGCTTTTGCAGAACGGAAAGAAAAAGCGGTATTGCATCAGCAATGCTGCAGCCTCCTGCATTTTCTCAAAATTGAGATCGTCAAAATTGTAGATGAAGGCTGTCGTCTCGCATGTGAATGGATTTTTTTTCCCCTCAATCTGATAGGCGTAAGCCCTGTAATCTGCATCAAAACGCGCGTGCGCATCCGGTGGCATTTCAATGAGCTGTTCGACGGCTATATCTGAAGGGAGTATTTTATTGAGTCTGCTTAAAAACTGTTCGGGGAGGGGATTCTGCAAATCTGTATGTGCGAAATATTGCATGGCATGTACGCCGGTATCGGTGCGGCCACAACCAGTTATTTCGATTTGTTCCCTTGTGATGGTGAAGATTGCCTGTTCCAAAGTTTCCTGGACAGAGGGTGCATGAGGCTGTACCTGCCATCCGCAGTAGTTTTTTCCATGATAGCTGAGTTTCAGGAAATAGCGCATGTCAGCCCCTTTTTTTAGTTAAATGGCTCCTTTGAACTGACTGAGAAAGCGGACGTCATTTTCAAACAGCAGTCGAATGTCGCCGATTTCAAAGAGACGGAGCGCCTGTCTTTCGATGCCCATTCCAAATGCAAATCCGGTGTATCTTTCGGCATCAATTCCGCAGTTTTCCAGCACTTTAGGGTCGACCATTCCACAGCCCAATATTTCAAGCCAGCCGGTGCCTTTTGTCAGTCTGTAGTTTTTTTCGGTATCGGTTCCGAGCCAGATGTCCATTTCGGCGCTGGGCTCAGTGAATGGGAAAAAAGATGGACGCAGTCGAATTTCAGATGCACCAAACATTTCTTTGGCGAAATAAAACAGGGTTTGTTTCAGGTCTGCAAAGGAAACGTTTTCATCAATATACAAACCTTCAATCTGGTGAAACTGGCAGTGCGAGCGCGTAGAAATGGTTTCATTTCTGTAAACCCGACCCGGGGCAATGATTCTGATGGGTAGGTTGCCTCCTTCCATGATACGTGCCTGCACCGGTGAGGTATGGGTACGGAGCAGCCACTCCATTCCACCTTTCAGGTAAAAAGTATCCTGCATATCGCGCGCCGGATGGTCCTCGGGGGTATTCATGGCCGTAAAATTATACCAGTCGGTTTCGATTTCTGGTCCATCAACAACGGTAAATCCGATTCTTTCGAATATTCCGATGATTTTGTTCATCACCATGGAAATCGGGTGAATACTTCCAATCTGCATGGGTTCTCCGGGTGCAAACAAATCTATGTTTTCTCCTGCTCCGGAATCCGCATCCGCTTCAAATTTCTCTTTCAGCAAGGCAAATTTTGCCTCGGCGCTGTCTTTGAGTTCGTTCATGATTTGACCGAATTCCTTTTTGCGCTCGTTGGGCACATTTTTCATTTCTGCGAACAGTCCCTTTAGGATGTTTTTACTGCCGAGGTACTGTATGCGGAACTGCTCAAGTTCTGCCGGAGAACCCGGTGCAGCGCTTTGAATTTCCGCACGGATCTGATTCAGTTGTCCGAATATATCTGCCATGATGCTTTTGCAAGGTGTAGTTTGAATTGCAAAGGTAAGTACTTTTTTAAGATTTCGGAAGGCGAAGGTTGCAACGCGACCTTTCTCGGTTAAACTTATTCTAAAAACGGAATACGACAATTATTATTCGAAAAAAAAGTGAGTTCTTTGCTGCAAAATCTGCACAAATGAACGAAAATCTGCTTAGAGAACAGTTACTGGTCCTATTCAGTATTCCACTTTATGTGGTTGTCATTGGCGCTGAAATGCTCTTCAGTTATTTTGGTGAGCGCAAGTGGTACAGTATGAAAGAGTCTGCCACGAACATCTACCTTACCTTGCTCAATATGGGCCTGGATGTGCTGACAAGAGGGGTTGTAATGGTGGTTTTTGCATGGTCGGCAGCACACAGTGGCTGGCATTGGGGACAAAAGGACTGGCTCTACTGGACTGCGCTGGTCATTGGAGTGGATTTTTTCTATTACTGGTTGCACAGGCTTGATCACAGCTGTCGCTTGTTCTGGGCGGTTCACATCACCCACCATTCCTCGCCTGAATTCAACCTAACTACCGGATTTCGCTCCTCGGTTTTTGAGCCGCTTTACCGTTTTGTAATCTATATACCACTGCCTTTTCTGGGTTTTGATGCGCTGGATATTTTGTTCATGCATTCGTTGCTTCAGATTTATGGGGTGTCTGTCCATACACAGGCCATTAAAAACCTTGGTATTCTTGAGTATATATTCGTCTCTCCGTCGCATCATCGGGTGCATCACGGTTCCAACATTCGTTATCTGGACAAAAACATGGGAATGACACT
>CANHEE010000110.1 GCA_947459655.1 Lewinellaceae bacterium | reverse complement strand
GGTGAAGCGCAGCAATATGGGTGCCTGATCATGAACCTGAAACTGCTCTTTCCCGTCTACCGCAGCAGGTACAAATGGATTGAAAAAACGCTTGAAAAGTACGCAAAAAAAGAAGGTCGCTTCGGACTTGCCTTGAGCCTGGGATGCGGCGAAGGAGAAGGTGATCCGGTCATCGCAAAGGTTTCTGAAAATGTCACTGCCTGTGACATTAACTCCGATGACATCGCACACGCAAAATCAGTTAATGGTCGTTTTGAAAACATTCACTACCTAGTCGAAGACGCCACAGGACTTACTTTTCCCGATAATCATTTTGACCTAATTGTTTGCTCTGAAGTCATCGAACACATTGGCCTTCCGGCAGACAGAATCCTTGCGGAAATCAGGCGAGTTCTAAAACCGGGAAAGTTCTGCATATTCACGTACCCCACAAGAACATTCCCTTTTACATACGATCCCATCAACAACATTTCTGCAGTATTTGGCAGGGAACGGATAATTCCATGGGGAGCATATGCATTCGGGCACGATTATCTGATTGACAACTATCAGTTTAAGGACTGGTGCAGCAAAAACGGATTGGAAATCATTGAAGAGACCGGCCTGAGCGGTTATCTTGTTGGATTGACAGAAATGTACTGGACCGGCGTTCTTCAGGCAGTTTTCAAGAAAAACGCCTCTAATCAGTCTAAGGTTTCCACGGGAAAATCGATGTCGTACCGACCAGCATTTGGCGACCCGAAAGCCGGCATGATGACTGATTTTTTATTGTGGCTCGACCGAACATTTTTTATGGGAAAGAAACGAAGCATCCTGAGAGCTTATGTTTTGCGAAAATCGACCTGATTATTTCCTTCCAAGTTCGATGACCTCTACATCCTTGATTTGGGCGTTGTCAATCGAAAAGCGCATCAGTGTGCGGACTCGATGCCAACCCTCCAGTCCACAGGCACCTGGATTCATGTGTAGCGTATCCAATACCGGATCGCGCATCACTTTCAGAATATGGGAATGACCGCTGATGAAAAGATGTGGTTTTTCATCGCGCAATATTTTTCCCGCTCTTGAATTATATTTTCCGGGATAACCGCCGATATGGGTCATGTAGACCTTCAAGCCTTCGCGTTCAAGGTGTAAATCCAGCGGAAATCTCCATGCGGCTTCTGTGTTGACATCGATATTGCCATGCACAGCAAAAAATGGCTTAAAAGCAACAAGTTTGTCAGCAATACTGATGTTACCAATATCGCCTGCATGCCAGATTTCATCACAATGCTCAAAATAATCAAACACTTTGGAATCAAGATGGCTGTGGGTATCTGACATTAAACCAATCCTCAGCATAGAGAAATATTTTTTATCATCTTCTTTGCAAAATTCACTTAAATAAAGTATAATTGCAATCAATTTTGTGTTGAGTACTAGTATTTTTTATCATAAATCGTAAAGCAAATGTCGAAAATAACCGGTAAACCTTCCAAAAAAGTTCTAAACGAACAAGATCAGAAAGACGCGAGGAAATTTTTAACCTGGACAGCTGTCATCACCGTCTTATTACTTATACTTATCTATATCCTGTATTCCAATACGGTCGGATAGTTTTCCTATTTGATTGAGCAGAAGGCAGATTTGATTTTCTGCACAGCCTAAAATATTACGCTTTAATATTTTAGGCTTTTTTATTTGTGTTTACGATGCTTTTTTTTGTAGAATGCGCTGAATGCATCGCGGAAATAAATCCTATATTTGCCACAGTAAAAAATAATTTCCGATGAAAAAGCTGATTCTGTTTTACACACTTATTTTATGCCTTTCTGGTAGTCTGTCCGCCCAGAAAAATGGGGGAAAAGAGGTTTCGTTTGATGAAAAACTCTATAATGCCATTCAGTGGCGCAGTATAGGTCCTTTTCGCGGCGGACGTTCATGTGCAGTTGCCGGAGTAAAAGGTAAGCCGAACCTGTTCTATTTTGGTGCAACGGGGGGGGGCGTTTGGCGCACTACCGACGGCGGCAGATCCTGGAACAATATTTCTGACGGTTTTTTCGGAGGATCAGTCGGCGCTATTGCAATCAGCGATGAGGACAACAATGTCATCTGGGCAGGGCTTGGTGAACAAACCATCAGGGGCAATGTATCATCAGGGAATGGAGTGTGGAAAACCACTGATGCCGGAAAAACATGGACCAATATTGGACTTCCTGAAACCAGAAACATCAGCAGAATAAGAATTCATCCAAAAAATTCAGACGTCGTTTTCGTTGCTGCGATGGGTAATCCATACAAATCCAATCCGGACCGCGGCATTTTCAAAAGTGAAGACGGAGGAAAAACCTGGAGGAAAACGCTGTTTGTTAGTGAAAATGCGGGTGCGGTAGACCTCTGCTTTGACCCATCCAATCCGCGAATCATGTTTGCCTCTACATGGAATTTCAGAAGAAAGCCTTGGGAGTTTTCCAGCGGTGGAGAAGGTTCTGCAATATGGAAAAGTACGGACAGTGGCAATACTTGGGAAAACATTTCTACCGCAGAGGGTTTGCCAAAAGGCATCTGGGGCATCAGCGGCGTAAGTGTCTCAGCTGCAAACAGCGATATTGTGTACGCCATCATTGAAAACGAAAACGGTGGAGTATTCCAGTCTTCTGATGCCGGAAAAACCTGGCGAAAAGTGAACGAAAACCGTGAACTCAGACAAAGAGCCTGGTACTATTCGCGCATTTACGCCGATACCAAAGATGAAAATACCGTCTATGTCATGAATGTGTCCTACGGAAAATCAACCGATGGAGGCAATTCATTTAAAATGTATAATGCACCGCATGGCGACCACCATGACCTCTGGATAGACCCCGATAATCCTCAGCGGATGATCATCGGAGATGATGGCGGGGCACAAATTACCTACGACGGCGGCGAAACCTGGAGCACCTACCACAACCAGCCAACAGCGCAGTACTACAGGGTCATTACCGACAATAAATTTCCTTACAATATTTATGTTGCCCAGCAGGACAACTCGACCATCAGAGTTCCACATCGCACAGATGAAGGAAGCATTAGTGAGCGTGACTGGAGTATCACCGCCGGTGGGGAATCAGCACATATTGCACCGGATCCACTCAATCCGGATGTAGTATATGGAACAAGCTATGGTGGATACCTCACGCGCAAAGACCATAGCAACGGGCAGGAACGCAGCGTAAACGTTTGGCCGGACAGTCCAATTGGTGCAGGTGCCGAAGCTTCAAAATACCGCTTCCAGTGGAATGCTCCTATCTTTTTTTCGCCGCACAATCCAAAAAAACTGTACGCGGCCTCCAACTACTTACATGTGACCTACAATGACGGACAAACCTGGAGCCTGATTAGTCCTGATCTTACCAGAAACGACAAAAGCAAACTTGGACCATCGGGTGGCCCCATTACCAAGGACAATACGACTGTTGAATACTACTGTACCATTTTTGCCGTCGCAGAATCACCTCGGGTGAAGGATTTGCTTTGGGTAGGTACCGACGATGGACTGATCCATGTATCGAAAGATGGAGGAAGCAATTGGACGAATGTTACCCCTAAGAATCTTCCCGAGTGGATTATGATCAACTCCATTGAACCAGATCCGCTCAATGATGGTGGTTGCTATGTTGCCGCAACCATGTACAAACATGGCGATTTCAAACCATACCTCTTCAAAACCAAGGATTTCGGCCAGACGTGGACAAAAATAGTTGATGGCATTCCAAATGAGGCATTTACAAGAGTTATCAGAGTTGACCCCAGGAGACCGGGCTTACTCTACGCCGGTACAGAAACTGGTATGTACATCAGTTTTGATGACGGAAACTCATGGAGGCCGTTTCAGTTGAATCTGCCAGTAGTACCCATCACAGACCTTTGTGTAAAGAACGATAATCTCATCGCAGCTACCCAGGGCAGAAGTCTCTGGATTATCGATGACTTAACCCCGCTTCACCAGTTAAAAGAGGGAGCAGATAAAAAAGATGTTTTGTTGTTCCAACCCATGCCTACATATGCCATGCCGGGTTACCAATCTGAAAGAAAGGGTGAGGGAACAAACCATCCAAACGCCGTACTGGTCTATTTTTACCTGAAAAATGCTGGCGAAAAGGATAGTATCAGCATCAGCTTTTCGGAAAGCAATGGCACTTTAATACGCGAATTTTCTACCTACGCAAAGGAAAACAAAGACAAATTGAAAGTAAAAGCTGGTGCCAATTTATTCAAATGGGACATGGATTACCCAGAGGGTAAAAAAGTGGACGGAATGGTGCTTTGGGATGGTGGCATGTGGGGACCAAGGGCGATTCCTGGCAAATACTTCGTAACGTTAAAAACCAAAAACGGCAAAGAGGAAACAACTTTCGAAATTCTCAAAGACAAACGCATCAGCAGCACCGATGCCGATCTGAAAGAGCGGTTTGATTTCATTCAGGCTTGCAATAAAAAAGCCAGCGAGGCACATGAAACCATTGTTTCAATAAGAGATCTACGCAAACAACTCAATGAATTTGGCGAAAGACTGGCTGATACGACAAAATACAAGCCTGTCTTTAGCAAAATAAAGGAAATTCAGAAGAACATGACAGACATTGAAGAAGCACTTTACCAAACTAAGGCGAGAAGCGGACAAGATCTCCTAAACTATCCAATCAGACTCGTGAATAAACTGCTCAGCGTCAAAAGTGGTGCATCGCAGGGCGATTACAGACCAACTGACTCACAAAAGGCAGTGGCTGCAGAACTTACCTTGAAAATTGATGAACAACTACTTAAATTTAAACAGATCAAAGAAAAAGATATTGCTGAACTGAATGGACTCATCCGATCAGCTAATGTTGACACCATCCTACTAAGCAAAGAAACAAAGTAACATGTCAATTCATATAAAAAACAGTAGTGAGCAGTTGATCAAATGGGTGAAGGCCTTGTTGGGTGCGCTGTACATCGTCATGGGAGTGGTCATTTTTCTGATAAGAGAGGAAAGTGCGCTATCCGTTTATCCCAGCTTGTCAAAAATTGCTTTTGCAGTATTGCTGATTGCTTATGGCATTTTCAGGCTCTACCGTGTCTATTTTGCAGAAAACAATGAAGAAGATGAGGAATAACCTGCCGAAACAGCTGATTGCAGCCTTTTTTCTCTTCAATATGATGTCCTGCCGGTTTTTCCCAGAGGAAAATACTACTTACGGCAAAAACAAAATTGGTGTAGATGTGACCTTACAGCCTGCCATAGAGGCAGAATTGTATATGTTTCACAAAACATATCAGAATGCAGACTTGAAGGCAATCTACGCTCCTGAAGTGGACATCATAAAGCAGTTTGTCAATGATTCTTTTCAAACTGTTGTACTTGCCCGAGCTTTGAATGATGCAGAAAATGAATATTTTAGATCGAAAAAGATTGTCCCGAGAATCACCACCATAGCCAAGGACGGCATCGCTATCATACTAAATCGCCAGAACCCGGATACACTGTTGGCATATGAAGAAGTTTTGGGTATTTTTGATGGCACAATCAGCTCATGGTCTCAAATTAGCAACAAAAACTCCGCGGGAAAAATAAACTTGCTATTCGATTCTCCTAACTCAAGTACAGCCACTTATTTTATGCAGCTGACGCAGAAAAATCAGCTCCCAGCAAATGCATTTGCAGCGGCCAACGGTAATATGGAGGTAATTCAAAAAGTGGGCAGCAATAAATCTGCTGTAGGCGTTGTTGGACTTGCCTGGCTGGGTGAATTGAGTAACAGCGAGTGGAACACCCTCAACAAACAGGTGCGCATCGCATACATCAGACCAAAAGGAAGCAAAAAGGATGAGTATTACAAAGCAGACCAGATGAATTTGTCAGATAGCCTCTACCCTTTCATCCGTCCCGTAAACATCATAGAGTGTTCGGGGTCAACTACACTCGGGACTGGTTTCGGCTCGTTTTGCTACAATGAACAGGGACAGCGGATTATCTCTAAAACGGGAATTTTACCATACATCCCTCCTCTCAGACAAATAAATCTGAAATAAAAAAAGAGGCTGAAAGTTAGACAACAAGGTTTAACTTTCAGCCTTCTCTAATTGACCAGTAAATTAAAACCTGTCAAGATTCATTACCTTGTTCCAGGCTGCGACAAAGTCTGTCACAAACTTTTCTTTGGAATCTGAACATGCATACACCTCTGCGATGGCACGCAGTTCCGAATTCGATCCAAAGATAAGATCAACACGGGAGGCTCTCCATTTCAGCGCTCCTGTATTGCGGTCGCGCCCTTCAAATGCATCTTTTGATACCGCCTTCCAGGTCGTTCCGAAGTCAAGTAGGTTAATGAAGAAATCATTGCTGAGCACTTCAGGTCTGCTGGTGAAAACGCCCTGATTTGAGTGTGCATAATTGGTATTCAGCATTCGCATACCACCTACCAGAACAGTCATTTCAGGAGCAGTAAGCGTGAGCAAATTGGCCTTGTCTACCAATAGTTCCTCTGCGGAAGTCTGATGACCTGATTTCAGGTAATTTCTGAAACCATCGGCAGCAGGTTCCAGAACTGCAAATGACTCAACATCCGTCTGCTCCTGTGTGGCATCTGTACGGCCGGGATGAAAAGGAACCTTGATGGCATACCCTGCTGCTGCTGCTGCCTTTTCTACACCGACACAGCCAGCCAACACGATCAGATCAGCCATAGAAATCTTTTTTCCGTTGCTTTGCTTGGCGTTGAAAGTGCTTTGTATTCCAGACAGGATATCCAGAACCTTAACCAGTTCTGAAGGATGATTTACATCCCAGTCTTTTTGTGGGGCAAGGCGAATTCTAGCTCCATTTGCACCTCCACGCTTGTCTGAACCGCGGAAGGTAGAAGCCGAAGCCCAAGCTGTACCTACCATTTGAGAAACACTTAGACCTGATTCAAGGAAATTATGCTTCAACATTTCGATATCCTTCTCGTCCACAAGTGGATGATTAACTGCTGGAACCGGATCCTGCCAGATCAATTCCTCCGCAGGCACTTCTGGTCCGAGGTAACGGGAACGAGGTCCCATATCGCGATGCGTCAATTTGAACCATGCACGAGCAAAAGCGTCGGCAAACGCATCGGGGTTTTCGTGAAATTTCTTTGATATCGGCCCGTAGATAGGGTCAAAACGCAAAGCAAGGTCAGTGGTCAACATCATAGGAGCATGTCGTTTTGACTTATCATGTGCATCCGGAACCAATCCGTCGCCGGCATTTTCTTTTGGTCTCCATTGGTGAGCACCTGCGGGACTCTTTGTCAGTTCCCATTCATAACCAAACAGGTTATCAAAATAGTTATTGCTCCATTTTGTAGGCGTGGTCGTCCATGCACCTTCTAGTCCGCTGGTAATGGTATCGGCACCATTTCCACTTCCATGGGTATTTTTCCACCCCATGCCTTGCTCTTCGATTTCGGCCGCGGCAGGCTCCGGACCTACATACTTGTCTGGGTCTGCTGCTCCGTGCGCTTTACCAAAGGTATGCCCTCCGGCAATCAGCGCGACAGTTTCCTCATCATTCATTGCCATTCTGCCAAATGTTTCTCTGATGTCACGAGCAGAAGCAATCGGATCAGGATTGCCATCAGGACCCTGTGGATTCACGTAAATCAAACCCATCTGTACAGCCGCCAGTGGGTTTTCCAACTCACGATTCCCACTATATCGCTCTTCAGCCAGCCACTGACGTTCAGATCCCCAATAGATATCCTCTTCAGGCTCCCAAATATCGGCACGTCCACCTCCAAATCCGAAGGTTTTGAATCCCATTGATTCAAGTGCACAGTTTCCAGCCAATATCATCAGGTCAGCCCATGAAATTTTCTTTCCGTATTTCTGCTTGATTGGCCACAACAGCAATCTGGCTTTATCCAGATTGGCATTGTCAGGCCAGCTATTCAATGGCGCAAAGCGCTGCGTACCCGCACCCGCACCACCTCGTCCGTCGGAGATTCTGTATGTTCCGGCACTGTGCCATGCCATTCGGATAAAGAACGGACCGTAATGGCCATAATCGGCTGGCCACCAGTCCTGAGAAGTAGTCATTAAGTCCATGATATCCTTTTTGACCGCTGCAAGATCAAGGAATTTAAATTGCTCCAAATAGTTAAAATCTCCTCCCATCGGATCTGACAGAGCAGAATGCTGGCGGAGAATATTTAGTTTTAACTGTTTCGGCCACCAGTCATGATTCACTGTACCATTACCGGCACTTTGCTTGAGTGCGCCCCCATGAAACGGGCATTTGCTTTCGCTACCGGAAGGGGTTCCATTTTTGTTAGTATCCATATTTTTGTATTTTGAATGATTGAATTTTACGACACGAATATATTAAAAAAACAGTAATGGTTTATTCATTACCGGTAGTAAAAATTACCAGAAAGAGCATCTTATAGTAGAAGCAGAATTTCACTAAATTCTGACCAAGTACTTTTTTATTAACGGTATAAATACAGACTGTAACAACATCTCAGAAACACCAATTGGCAGAAAATTGTTTAACTTCAACTGCCGAATATTCGCAAAAAATAACAACACAAAGTGTGTTGTTACGTCTGTAAAATTAAAGCCACTGAGGTACGACACTTAGGTGTCTCAGTGGCTCTTATTTCACAGGTATACTGTAAAAAACTGGTAAGACAAATGTAAAACCTGTGAAAATCTAATCTATCGCCTCAAACAATCCATTGTAAAGAATCCACAAGATGGAATCAATTGCATCTACGGAAGCATCCATATTGTAATCTGCCCGGAGGTTATAGTCATCAAAATTTCCGTTTTCCGATTCAAAAATTACTGTATCCACTGCATCAACGGATCCATCATTGTTGGCATCACCCGGAACCATAGTGTAGAGTCCAGGTACTTTTTCAACAACATTGTATCCGCCACCCATGGCAACAGAACCATCGGTAAAGTTGAGATTTAAAGGAGAAGCACCGAGATTGTACGGATTTAAGGTTCTGAATCCGAAATGATTGCGGTGTTTAATGCTAATGTAGTACTGGCCGGGAGTTACACCATTCCATAGCAATGGAGAAATGCCATCGGTAGATACAATGTCTCCATCCCGCTGAACCAAGGCACTTCTTGTTGCCACTACAGTTGTCGAGCCACCACTTCCTTGCCTAAGCTCCAGAAATACCCAGTCGACGATTGCATCATTTCCGATATTGTTTAACACCGCAGCACTTATGCTTGCTGTTGTAGGATTGTTAACATGCACAAACCTCGGATTTGCCTGCAGCGCACTATAAGGGTCAGTAATTGAAAAATTCCACAGAGACCGAAGCTGGTCATCCATCAGCCTCGTTGTTGAATTAACCTGACTTAGAAAAACCTTCGCATTGAATGATATTGCTGCGGGCGCTGTTTGAAAATTAATTTCCTGACATCCGGTTGCTTCACCAGCGGCATTGTAAGGCACTACACTAACATAAACAACCGAACCT
>CANHEE010000109.1 GCA_947459655.1 Lewinellaceae bacterium | reverse complement strand
GCTGGTGAAATCGCGGGGCAAAATTGGCATCTTGTGCCGACATGCCGAAATCAATTACATTGACGATGTTTTGGAAAACAGTAGTGATGATGGTTGAACCTCCCGGACTGCCCAGCACCATAAACAGTTTTCCGTCTTTGCTGACGATGGTTGGCGTCATGGAACTGAGCATCCGTTTTCCGGGTGCAATGGCATTGGCCTCTGCACCGACCAAGCCGTACATATTCGGCACTCCAGGCTTAACACTGAAATCATCCATTTCATCATTCAGCAAAAAACCTGCACCGGCAACCACTGTCTTTGACCCGTATGAGTTGTTGAGTGTGGTCGTACAGGAGACGGCATCTCCGTTTTCATCCACAATGGAAAAATGCGTAGTCTGGTCGCTCTCATGCCCAGAAAAATCTGCCGCGCTGATGTCGGTGCTTTTTGTTGCTTTGGATGTATCTATACTCTGAAATCTACGGAAAAGGTAGATGCTGTCAAGAAGTCTTTCGATAGGCACTTTAAAATAGTCCGGGTCGCCAAGGTGAGTCGCCCGATCAGCGTATACCCTCCTTTCCGCTTCGATCATCTGGTGCACTGCCTGCGGTGAATGGAAACCAAAGGCAGAGAGATTGGTATGCTCCATGATGCCCAGCAGTTGAAGCAACGCCACTCCACCACTACTTGGTGGTGGCATTCCAACTACGTCATAGCCGCGGTATTTTCCACCAAGGGGTTTGCGCCATACACTGCGGTAATTTTTCAAATCTTCGGCGCTGATGATTCCCCTGGAGGCCCTCATTTGTTGCACAATTTTTGCCGCCACCGGCCCTTCATAAAATCCGCTTCTTCCACGGTCTCTGATGAGTCGCAATGTCGCAGCAAGATCACTCTGAACCATTACATCTCCGGGCTTCCAGGGCTTTTCACGCACAAAAACAGGCACGACGGTATTGTATTTTTCAAAGTCTTTTTTCAGCTCGTTGAGGTTGTCGGCTTCCTGTTTTGTAATGGGAAAACCCTTGGCTGCAAGCCGAACGGCAGGCTGTACTAGTCTTCTCCAGTTTTTTAGTTTGCTGTATTTTTTGAAGGCCTCATACATACCATCAACACTACCGGGAACACCTGCAGACAAACACCCCAGCGTGCTCAGTCCAGGTACCGGGTTTCCATTTTCGTCCAGAAACATGTCTTTTCCTGCAAGTGCAGGTGCCGTCTCACGATAATCCAATGCTGCTACCTCGCCATCGGCCTTCCGATACAGCAGAAACCCTCCGCCACCAATATTCCCGGCCTGAGGATAAACCACAGCCAGCGCGAAATGAACTGCGATTGCCGCATCAACCGCATTGCCGCCGGATTTCAATACCTCAAGTCCGACCTTCGAGGCAATGGGATGCGCGGTGACCACCATTGCTTTTTCACCAAAAGCTGATTTTTGAATGTCATATGGTTGCCTACCCTCCTTTTGTGCCAAAAGTGACAACCCGACAAAGGCAACAAAAGCGGTTAAAAGTATTTTTTTCATCCCAGGAACTCGTGATTACTGATTGTTGATGATGTTTGCAAGAGACAGCAGATCTCTGTAGCTGCCCCCAAATCGGTTGAAGTCAATTCTGCTCACTCCCGGCAGCGAACCCTTGTCGGTATACTGCCAAAAATGCCATTTCCCGTTCCATTGTTCCGGAACAGAAGGTTTCTCCAGGGGCTGATAGTTGGCTATCCACAGATAATAGTGACCAAAACCGTCAGGATTGCCAAGAACATCCTCCCAGAAATTTTTTCTGCAGTAAATAATGGGTCGGCGGCCGGTAATGAGCTCAACGGCCGAAAGCCAGTACCTGATGCGTTCTACTACAATTGCCCTGTTGGAAACGATGTATGAAAGGTCAAAGGGACGGCTGTCCTCTTCGATATCCAACACCGGAGGCAATATACCAGGCCTTGAAAAATCGATGTTCATGCTCAGAAAATTGCTCACCTGCTGGTGTATATCGTCTTTGAGCAGACTAAAAAAATGGTAGACACCTTTTATCATGTGCTCTTCCTCCAGACAATTAAAATTGTATGCAAAATATGGATCGAGCTTTTCGCCACCATGGGTTCCCTTCACGAAGCAGAAATCCAGTTCGTGACTATGGAGTTTTTCAAAAGGAAACATACCTCCGCGAAATACTTCGTTCTGGTAGCGCGACATATCAATACCTCTACTAAAGTTGGATTCAAGAGGACGTTGTTCAAGCAGTCGCACCCAGGTACTGTCGTTGACCAGTCCGTGCGGAAATTGTCCGTTCTGCTGCTGGAAATTGCGCACTGCCTTTTCTGTATTTTCGTCAAACAATCCGCTGGGCTCAACATCAAAACCACTTCTTTTCAAAATTTTTTGAACCAAACTCACCTCAGGGCCTCTGCAATCCCTCGTCAGCAAGGGCAGTTCTGCCGCATGGGAACTGCAAACCCAAAAAAGCAAGAAAAAGGTTAAAAAACGGCACATTTTCACAATTTTTGGCGAATATACTCGCTCTTTTTCAAATAATAATATCTTTGCCTTATATTCATTACAGATTGACAAATACCGAATTATGGGAACAAACAGTGTTGAATCAGGCAAAAACAGGTTCGCTGAGATTTTTGAAAAACAGCGGGCGAATCAGTACAGGGTTGCAGCATGCAATGTCGTGGAACGAAAAGAAAAACTGCGGCGGTTGGCTACAGCTGTAGAATCTACTTACCGGGAGGAAATCAGGGCTGCCATGTTTGCAGATTTTGGCAAATCTGCCACAGAGGTGGACATGAATGAAATTCTGCCCCTTACTTCTGAAATCAAGCATGTCATCAGGAATTTGTCCGACTGGATGGCTAAACAAAGAGTAGGCACACCTATTTCCCTGCTTGGCTCCCGTTCCTTTTTTCGCTACGAGGCCAAGGGCGTTTGCCTAATCATTTCGCCATGGAATTTCCCATTTAACCTGACCTTCGGACCACTAATCTCAGCCATTGCAGCAGGTAATACCGCCATTCTGAAGCCCTCTGAACTAACACCACACAGCGCGACAGTCATGTCAAAAATTGTGCGTGAACTTTTCCCTGATGATGAGGTAGCATTGGTAGAAGGTGGCGCCGACGTTTCTTCAGAACTGATGGAGTTGCCATTCAACCACATTTTTTTCACCGGTTCTCCCAACATAGGTAAAGTTGTCATGGCAGCAGCGGCAAAAAACCTGAGTTCGGTTACGCTGGAACTAGGTGGTAAGTCGCCAACCATCGTTGATGAAACGGCAAACATAAAATCTGCCGCAAAACTCATCACCTGGGGTAAGTTTCTCAACAGTGGTCAAGTATGTATCGCTCCGGACTATGTTTTTGTGCATGAATCCAAAAAAGAACAGTTCCTCAGCCACGTTCGGGAATACCTAAAGATGTTCTTCGGTGAACATCCGCTTGAATCAGAGAGTTTTACAGGCATTGTGAACGAGCGCCATTGCAACCGCGTCATGGGCTACATCGACGAAGCTCTAACCCAGGGAGCCAAACTGGAAGCTGGTGGAAAAAAGGGTAAAGGAAACCGCATTGCGCCGACCGTGCTGAGCAATGTACCCCTAGCGTCGGCACTGATGCAGAATGAAATTTTCGGTCCGGTGATGCCGGTATTCACATACAAAGACATCCGTGAAGTAACCGATTTTATCCAGAAGGGGGAGAAGCCACTGGCCTTGTACATTTACTCAAAAAGCAGCAAAAACAAGGATTTTATTCTGAAAAATACCAGAGCAGGCGGCACTGCCATCAATAACAATGTAGTTCAGTATTTTAACTCCAACCTTCCTTTCGGAGGTTCTAACAACAGTGGAATCGGTAAGAGCCATGGCTTTTTCGGTTTCCAGGCCTTCTCTGATGCAAGAGGTGTGTATGAGCAGGTTGCTCCCTCGGCACTGGAGTACTTCATGCCGCCATACAACAAGCTCAAATCCAGACTCGTTCAGATGGCCATCAGGTGGATTTAAACTATCTATCAAAAACACCTCAGTAATTTTATCTATGCGTCAATAGAAGCAACGTCGCAGTGCGGAGCATGCCATACTATGCTCATTGTTTCGTTGTGACTGGCTACTGCTGATGTACAAATGCATCGTAAACGTGGCAACGAAAGAGTGAAAATCAGGTAAATCCTGTAGGTTGGGAAACAAGAAATTTGATTCGACACATTCGTTTTGCAGGGCTGCAAATTGACATTGTGAATACGCTGCAAATGTTGGTAATTATGCGCTGATTTCTATTTTTATAAAAAAAATTGCCCTACTTTTGCCCCCCGGATAACAAGTTGAAATTAAAAATCAAATCATTAAAATCATGAAAGAAGTTTACATCGTTTCCGCAGTAAGAACACCAATGGGAAGTTTTGGTGGTGCTTTATCGGGATTTTCAGCTACTGAACTTGGCTCTATTGCCATCAAAGGAGCTATCGAAAGAGCAGAAGGATTGGAGTTAAAGTGTATTAATGAAGTGATCATGGGCAATGTGGTTTCCGCCAACCTCGGTCAGGCGCCTGCGCGGCAGGCTGCTGTGGGAGCGGGAGTACTATACAATGTGCCATGTACAACAGTAAACAAGGTCTGCGCCTCAGGAATGAAAGCTGTCGCATTGGCTGCCCAGAACATTATGATGGGGCTAACTGAAATTGCGGTCGCGGGTGGAATGGAATCTATGTCGAATATCCCTTACTATGTTCCAAAGGCACGTTTTGGATATAAATTTGGGAACGGAGAGCTCATAGATGGACTATCAAAAGATGGTCTTACTGATGCTTACGACAACATTGCCATGGGTGTTAGCGCTGACGCAACTGCGAAAAAATACAAAATCAGCCGTTCAGATCAGGATCGTTTCGCCATACAGAGCTACACACGTGCTGCAGAAGCCACCAATAGCGGACATTTTCAGAATGAAATTGTTCCGGTAACAATAAAATCAAAAAAAGGAGACATACAACTTACTGAGGACGAGGAGTATAAAAATGTATTTTTCGATAAAATTCCTGGACTTCGTCCGGCTTTCACAAAAGACGGTACAGTGACTGCAGCCAATGCCTCCACAATCAATGATGGTGCATCTGCATTGATACTCGCCAGCGAAAAAGCGGTAAAGAAATATGGTCTGAAGCCTATTGCCAAAATCTCTGGTTTTGCTGATGCAGAGCAAGAACCAAAATGGTTTACTACAACCCCTGCAAAAGCCGCACCGCTTGCGTTAAAACGCGCTAAAATGACTATCAGAGATGTGGATTTTCTTGAGGTAAACGAAGCATTTGCTGTCGTACCGATGGCTTTTGCGCAACTACTGGATGTGTCTGAATCCAGGATGAATGTATTCGGCGGTGCCGTGGCACTTGGCCATCCGCTGGGTTCATCAGGTTCGAGAATTCTGTGTACACTTGTCAATGTCCTGAAACAAAAGGACGGAGGTGTAGGACTGGCAGCCATCTGCAACGGTGGGGGCGGTGCCAGCGCGATGGTCATACAGCGCGTATAGAATTTTCGTTCCGCCAGGCAAACCTACAATGAATTCTGCCGTATTAACGACGCAGCAAAAGGATGTGAATATTACAAAAACCGAAACAGATCAACTTCTTTCACCCACTGCTGTTGTAAGAACAGATCTTAGTGTAAATCGTTAAATGTCAATTATCAACGGAAAATATGGATGTATTTAAGAAAGCCTTGGAACTACACGAAAAACTGGAAGGAAAGATTGAAACGACCTTGAAAATGGATATCACCACAGCGGAAGAATTGTCGCTGGTTTACTCACCGGGCGTTGCACAACCCTGTATAGAAATTGCGCAGAATCCGGAGTCCGTTTACGATTACACCATAAAGAAAAATACAGTTGCCGTCATCAGCGATGGCTCGGCCGTTCTCGGACTGGGAAACATCGGACCTCAGGCGGCCATTCCGGTCATGGAGGGCAAGGCCATGCTGTTCAAGAAATTTGCACAGCTGAACGCCTTCCCCATCTGTCTCGACACTCAGGATGTTGATGAAATAGTGGAGACCGTTACCAGAATTGCCCCAGTTTTTGGAGGCATCAACCTTGAAGATATCTCTGCACCTCGTTGCTTCGAAATTGAAGACAGGTTGCAAAACCTTGGCATTCCGGTCTTTCACGACGACCAGCACGGCACTGCCATCGTGGTGCTAGCCGGACTGATCAATGCGGCAAAGGTTGTGGGTAAAAATATCTTTGACCTAAAAGTAGTCATCAACGGAGCAGGTGCTGCCGGAGGGGCCATCTGCAGACTGTTGAAATGCATAGGTGATGCCGAAACACAGGTCTGCACTGCAGTCAAAGAAATCATCATCTGCGACAGTCAGGGAATCGTACACAAAGACCGGCCGGGTCTCAGTGTCGAGAAAATGCAGATGCTGAAATACACCAATGAAACGGAAACCCAGGGAACTCTGCGCGATGCCCTAAAAGGTGCAGACGTATTTATAGGCGTAAGTGTAGATAATCTTCTGACGCGGGATGACATAAGGCTCATGGCACCGGATCCAATCATCTTTGCATTGGCCAATCCTGTCCCGGAAATCATGCCGGAAGAAGCATACAAAGGTGGCGCCGCAGTTGTTGCAACCGGCAGAAGCGATATGCCCAACCAGGTCAACAACGTCCTCGGATTTCCGGGAATCTTCAAAGGAGCGCTTCAAGCCAAGGCAACAAAAATTACTTTCGCGATGAAACTAGCGGCAGCTTATGCCATTGCGGACTGTATTGAAAATCCGACTCCAAACCACATCATTCCCTCTTCTCTTGACATGAGCGTTCCTCTCAAGGTAGCCGAAGCAGTCAGGAAGGCCGTTAATGAAAAGTAAAAGGTCAAACCCTTTACAAATCTGGATAGCCGGAATAAAAAACAAGCATAAAAGTGACATTTGACATCACCATACCAGTCCTGAACGAAGAAAAGACGCTGGTGCAGCAGATCAGTCTGCTGCACCATTTTTTGTTATTGCATTTTCCCGACAGGGAGCAATGGAAAATCGTCATTGCTGACAACGGCTCTACAGACAATACTTGGAATCTCGCAGAGAACCTGTGTCAAGATTTTCCTGAAGTTCAAGCCATTAAAGTTCCCAGAAAGGGTGTCGGACTTGCGCTCAAGACATCCTGGACACAAAGCATGGCTGACATCGTCGGTTACATGGATCTGGATATGGCCACTGACCTGAACCATTTTTTACAGGCGTACAGTGCGATTGCCCTGCAACAATTCGACCTTGTCTATGCTACCAGACTTCATCCCCAATCTATAGTGATTGGAAGATCTGTTAAGAGAGAAATCACTTCCAGGGTCTTCAATTTTATACTGAAAACATACCTCGGAACCAGATTTTCTGATGGTATGTGTGGTTTCAAATGGCTCAAAAGAACCCATGTAGAAACATTGATAGATGGGGGTGCACAAAGCGATGGCTGGTTTTTTTCTACCGAACTGCTCGCCATTGCCGAGTGGAAAAAGCTGAGGATATTTGAGTTGCCGGTCAAATGGACAGATGACCCGGATAGCAGGGTGAACATTCCCAATCTGGCCAGGCAGTACCTCGCGGCTATGGCTGAGTTGAAAAAGCGCAAGCACAAAATATAGTGCTCACGATGTCAATTCCTATTTCTCAAACAACCACCTGAACGGTTTAATTGGTTTTTCATAGCGCAAGTTGAATTTCTGAATGGTGTTCCTGCTAATGTAATCAATCGCCTCTTCAACTGAGTCTGTAATCAGAAAAAGTTTGCGGTCGTGTTCGGAGATGGTTCCCCGCCTGATCATCAGGTCGATGTGCTCATTGATGTCTTTGTGAAATTCACTGTCAAAAATTACAATGGGAAAATCGCTTAGTTTGTTGGTCTGCATAAGTGTAATGGCTTCAAAAAACTCATCCAGCGTTCCAAATCCCCCGGGCATCACTACAAAAGCGTAGGAGTACTTCACCAGCAGCGTTTTTCTCACGAAAAAATAGTGAATATTGACCCACTTGTCCAGATACGGATTCGGTTTCTGCTCCATGGGCAGAATGATATTGCAACCTACCGACCTTCCTCCCACGTCCTTAGCACCACGGTTGGCAGCCTCCATAATGCCCGGGCCGCCACCTGTCATGATGGCAAAACCAAGTCGCGCAATTTCCGCCGCAAGCGCACGGGTCTGAATATAACTCGGGTGATCCTCCCGGAAGCGTGCCGATCCAAAAACCGTGACACAGGGACCCGTAAAATGTAGTGCCCTGAACCCTCGGATGAAGTCAAACAGCACCATAACCGTCATTTTAAATTCTTTCCAGCGAGACTGTGGTCCCACCAGAAACCTGATTTCGTCTTTTCTCATGATGCAAATATATGCCTGTCCGACATTTTTTCATCATTACTTTCCTATTGCTTGACACATTAAACACTGATTTACGCTGGTTGTAAATTATTTGGACACAGTTTTCAATTGCTGCTTTTTTACTTTTTTACATTATATTTGCGACCCGTTTCCCCTAAAAAGGAGCACTTTCGAAATTATATTTTTCCCGATACCAACAAATCACTGACCTTTAAATATTTGCAGATAATAAGTCTGGCAGCATCAAAAGAATATGGAATACAGACCGCAGGACATTGAAAAAAAATGGCAACAGTACTGGAGAACAAATGGAACCTATAAAGTTTCCAACAACAGCAGCAAACCAAAATTTTACATTTTGGACATGTTCCCCTACCCCTCCGGAGCGGGTCTGCATGTAGGTCATCCGCTGGGCTACATTGCTTCTGACATTTTTGCAAGATACAAGCGACTGAAAGGATTCAATGTGCTGCACCCTATGGGTTATGATTCCTTCGGGCTGCCCGCTGAGCAATATGCCATCCAGACCGGAACGCATCCTGCAGTTACTACAGAGAAAAACATCACACGCTACAGAGAGCAGCTGGACAATATCGGATTTTCATTTGACTGGAGCCGGGAAGTCCGAACATCTGATCCACAATATTACAAGTGGACACAGTGGATTTTCATGCAGCTTTTCAATCATTACTACGATAAAAAAGAAGACAAAGCGCTGCCAATCAGTAATTTGAAAAAAGCATTTGCGGTAAATGGCAACAAGGATGCGCAAGCTGCCTGCGATGACGAGACACCGCATTTCACAGCCACCGAATGGAATGCCTGGTCTGATAAAGAGCAGGAACAAATGCTACTGAAGTACAGACTCACCTTTCCGGAAGAGAGTTTTGTGAATTGGTGTCCCGCACTGGGTACCGTGCTTTCAAATGATGAAGTAAAAGATGGCCTCAGTGAGCGAGGAGGTTATCCCGTTGAACGCAAACTGATGAAGCAGTGGAGTATGCGCATAACGGCATATGCAGACAGACTGCTTCAGGGACTGGAGCAAGTAAGCTGGTCAGACTCGCTTAAAGAACAGCAGCGCAATTGGATCGGCCGCTCGCAGGGCGCCAGCGTGCGCTTCAAAACCGAAGATAAGCGCCACGACATTGAAGTTTTTACCACCCGCGT
>CANHEE010000108.1 GCA_947459655.1 Lewinellaceae bacterium | reverse complement strand
CCGCACCTGGCTACTGAAAAACAAACAAACCAATCATTGGGAGAGCACAAAAGCCACCTCTTCAGCTGTTTATGCCCTATTGATGGCAGACAACAACTGGCTGGGGGAAACCAAAAATGTCCGTATTTCTTTCAGCGGAAAGCCATTTGAGATTGCCGAAATAAAAAAAGAAGCCGGTACGGGTTATTTCAAAACCAATCTGCTTTTACCACGTGAAACAAATAATATAAACGGCAATGTCGCTCAGTTTTCAAAAGTGGAGGTAGAAAATCCGAATAATGTGCCGGCCTGGGGTGCCATGTATTGGCAATACCTGGAACAATTGGACAAAATCAAAACATTCCGGGATACACCATTAAAATTGAAGAAAAAGTTTTTTCTGGTCAAAAGCAGCAACAGAGGTCCTCTACTGAAAGCGATAGAACCGGGTACCCGTCTGCAACCGGGTGATCAGATTAAGGTGCGCATCGAACTGCAGGTGGACAGGGATATGGAGTACATACACATGAAAGACATGCGCGCTTCAGGACTTGAGCCTCTAAATGTACTCAGCACCTACAACTGGCAGGGCGGATTGGGCTATTACGAGAGTACCGGTGACCTGGCGACAAATTTTTATTTTGACTACGTACCAAAGGGAAATTACGTTTTTGAGTATCCATTACGGGTCAACCTGAGGGGTGAATTCAGCAATGGAACAACCAGCATACAATGTATGTACGCACCTGAATTCAGCAGTCACAGCGAAGGAATAAAGATAATAGTCGACTGACGTCGCAGGTCAGCATAGAGATTGTGCTATTAATCTTTGATTTTGTTCCAGGTTTCGTAAAGACGCTCCTGTACCGGCCTGTCTTCATGAATCTCTCGCAATGGCTCACAGGGCTTCCAATGTTCGTACATCTCGGCTGGGAGACGCTGGTAAAGCGCTGTCCCTTTGGTTTTCCAATCCAACATTTCCTCGCTCACCCTTTTGATGACTTTGGCAGGATTACCAACAATCAAGCTTCTGGCTTCAAATTTTTCATCGGCTTTGACAAAGCTCAGTGCACCGACGATGCATTCGTCACCTATTGTGGCATTGTCCATAATGACTGCATTCATACCAATTAGGCAGTTTCTTCCAATTTGAGCGCCATGTACAATGGCTCCGTGCCCGATGTGAGCACCCTCCCGCAGCCTGACGGTGATTCCGGGAAACATGTGAACAGTGCAGTTTTCCTGGACATTACAACCATCCTCAAGGATGATACCTCCCCAATCGCCCCTGATGGCTGCACCGGGACCGATGTACACATTTTTTCCAATAATCACATTTCCGCTTACCGCAGCCTGTGGGTGTACAAAAGCCGTTTCGTGTATGACGGGTACAAAGCCCTTGAATTCGTATATCATGGATGTATAACCGGTAATTTTAAAATCTGTTCTGCGAATGCAAACGTTTCCCTTTGAACCTCCTCAAATGCCTTTGAACGCAACTTGCAAGCAATCACATGGGTGTTGACATCTGGGAAAGCAATCAAACGTTTTTGTGCCGATGCTGTGCCCAGCTGAGCAAACATTTCCTTCATGGCTTCGACCGAGACTACCCTATCCTGGTTTTCATCGTCTTTGTAGTAGCACCCGACAAAAACGGGGCAATTGATCTTACTGAAATTTTCCGCCGTCATCCCATTTGACATCAATGACTGCAGCTGAACGAGCGCCTCGATGCGGTAACGCCAGGTCCAGTATTTTTTGGTATAGTCATCTATGTCCTCCCTGTTGAATTCGTGAAAACTATCTCCTTTGTGCACATATTTCAGCAGGTTCAGTCCCCACGGCATGTCCATCAGGGCTGCCTCCGGCCTGGCAATGGCAATATTCGGCGAATACATAATCAGTGAATGCACCTGTGGATTTTGAGCCGCAATAATCAGCGATAAGGTTGACCCGGTGGAGGTGGACATCAGAATGACTTTCTCACCCAGTTGCAGTCCAACGTTTACAGCATCGCGCGCCGAGGCAAGTAGTTGATCCGGCGTGGTTTCCAAAAGATTGTTTTCCGTTTCGGTACCATGTCCTTCCAGGCGTGCCAGATAGAGGTTGCAGCCGTACCTCCTGGCAAAATCTGTATGCATGGGCGCGCCTTCATACTGGCTCGCGCTGAAACCGTGGAGATACACCACCGCAAAAGGCGTCTTACGTTTTTTTGAGGAATCAGCCCATACAATTCTCGCTTCGTTATCAGGTCGCAGACCTTTGGTCATGCGCTCGTGGTAATTGATTTGCTCCTCCAGCATGTAAATATCGGTCGGAACTGTCTCATTAAGCTTCACCTGTAGTGAGGGTTTAACTGGTCGTGGTCCGAAACCATATGCCACTGCCAGCAGTCCAATCAGCAGAAGGAAACCATAGAGAATTTTTTTCATAGTGAAGTGTTTACGGTAGAACAGTCGGTGTCTAAACGGGTAACTTTATTTTAGATTTTGCTAAATTTGAGAAGAAGTCTCGATCTAAATTATCAATTGCTTACCATTTTATTAGTCAGTGAGATCTCGATATGGTTGATTCTAAATAACGGTGCAAAGATGAGAATATTTAGTCTTAAACCATCTGACTTTTTTTACTGCAAGCGATGAAACCTTTTTAATTGAAAAAATTGACGCAAGTGATTCCCAAAGAAGAAATGAAAATTTTATGTACTAAAAAATTTCTAGCGTCGCCCTTCATGAAGAAATGGGCAGCATTTCGCTAATCATACCAAGCGAATAACAAAATAATTAAAAAATTTACTATCTTTAGCATAATTTTCACAATAGAAGTCCTTCATCTGAGCCACTATTATTGCAAAGTTTTTTTTAATTAATGATTAAGAACATACTGAATTAGAATTTTTTCATGACTGCTGAGTTCATTAGCAACTCTAAATCCTTAAAATTATGAAAAAAAAATTCAAACTTGCCCTGGGACTATATTTTACGATTGTCTCTTCAACTCTTTACGCACAAAATTGCGCGATGTCTTTTACCAATCCACAGATTAATTCACTTACGAACAAATATCGGGTAACTTTAACTATCGCCAGTATATCTGCCGGTTCGTGGGAACTGGGAAATCAAAACCTTAGATTTAATTATCCGGTCAATTGTTTGTCAAATCCTACCATTGTAAGTAATTTTTTACCGGGCACCGGTTACAATTACGGGTCAACAACAACGACAGGTTCGAATTTGACAACAGGTGTTTTGAGTTTTAATACCACTTTACCTTCAGGGCAACACGGAAAAGTCATTCCCTCAACAGGGTTTGATATTATGACTATTGAGTGGAACATCACCGATTTGAATGGGTTGTCAAATCCTGCCAATAAAATGTACTGGCGTCCGTATTCCGGACCGAGTCCAAAATTAGCCTTGGTCACTTCTACCCTGACTGTCGGTTGCTCGGGAGGTTGCGCCATATATACTCCTACTTTATACGATTTGGCTCCACTTTATCAGGGTACTGTTAAAGTCAATGTGAAGGCATTTTTATCGGGAACTTTCGATCGAATCAACCAGAAAATGATTGATGAACCGAGGACAGACCGGGTAATGCCGCTGAAAGAACCATTTACACAGTTGGGGTATCAGCTAAAAAGCGGCGCAAATTCAAGTATTGGTGATTCATTAAACGTTTTATCCGATTACGCAGACAATTCGATTGTGGATTGGATTTTGCTTGAATTGCGTTCAAAAACCAATCCTGCTACTGTACTGGCAAGCAAACCTTTTTTGATACAGATTGATGGTGACATCGTTGAGCTGGATGGAAAAAGCACACCAACATTTACGAATGTGGCAGCTGATCAATATTATGTAGTAGTCAGACATCGAAATCACCTTGGCTGTCGCACTTTAAACGCCATTCAGCTTTCATCTACAACTACTTCCCTGAATTTCACGAACAATTCAATGCCGCTGAACGGGTCATTTCCTGTAATTTCACTTGGTAACGGACTCTACGGTATGATTTCAGGGGATGCCAACCATGATGGTTCTGTCGATGGATTGGACAATGCTGAATTCGAAATTCAAAATGGCTATTTTCACCTGTACATTATGAACGCGGATTTCAATCTAGATAACTCTATAGACGCATTTGACACGATAGAATGGGCAAGCAACAACGGTCGATATGAAGAAATAAACTAAGGTAGTCTACTTCCTGAATAATGAAGAATCTTTAATTTAGTCACTTAGGATGTGGTCTCATTCAAACATACAAAATCTGAAATCTCAGACCTTGTATGTTTAAAAATAAATTTTTCTATCATTAGAAGCACATCTCCTACCCAAACTTCAGCCTCAAAGTCAGGGAAAAATTGCGAAAGGCCTGGGGAAAATATCCGATCTGGTTGTAGATGTTGGCTGCCCTTCCGTTGACACTGTAAGGATCTGCTGCCATCGGATTGGCAGTTGTGTAATAACGATAGAGCCAGCCATTGCTGATGACATTGTTGTTCAAGATGTTGAACATCACCAGTGATACATCAGCAGATCCGTATTTTTTCTCTGCTGTTGCAAAATTTAGGACCAGATCGTGCTGAAAAAAGCTTTTCAGCACGGCCGTTTCATCTGAACTATTGTCCAGGTACTGCTTTCCTACATACTTGCTTCTGAGTTCCAGCGATAATTTTTGTGCATTCTTATCCATAACACAGTAATTCAACTGCGTAGCGGCGATTGTAGACGGGGAAAATGGCAGATTGGTATTGTTGTGTTCAACTTTGATCTGGGCACCATTGTCCCAATCGTCAACAAACTCAGTGTAAGCCCTTACCTTATTTTGCGAGAGCGTCAGATTCCCGGCGAGTTTCAATTTGTTCCACAGCATGCAGGCAGCATCCAACTCTATTCCGGCGCGGTAGCTCCGGCCTACATTTATCCTGGTAAAATCACCCACATCATTGATGAGACCGGTCAGCACTAATTCATTTCTGTAGCCCATGTAGTATAGATTCGCACTGTAATTGTAACGCGGCTTCGAAGCTTTGATTCCGAGTTCAAGATTACGCATGTGTTCCGGCTTGGGTCTGCTCAACTCAGATGAATTGACATAATCCTGCCTATTGGGTTCACGGTTGGCAACACCAAAAAAAGCGTAGCCTGAGAGGTCTGAATTCAGCCGGTAATTCACACCAGCTTTGGGATTGAAAAATGCCAGCCCTACGCTTTGCTCCAGATCCTTTCCATTCCGGTCTTTTCCGACAAAACGATAATTGATGGCCCGCACCTGGAGATCTGCGTAGGCAGATAGCTTGCTCGAGAAGCGATGATTTGCTTTCACATAAGTATTAAGATCAGCCTTGTCGGCTCTGTTATCGTACCAGCGGTAACCGGGTTCTGTTCCCACAGGAAGGTGCTGTGCCCAGATTATTTCACCAAAATGATCGCCTAGATAGTGATTCAATCCACCGCCAATGGTCAGGTCGGTATCCTCACCATGGTATTCGAGTCCATACACTCCGCCGTAAAACCAGTTGTCGAGCCAGCGTCTTCTGACCAGCTCCGTTGAGTCTCTTGAAAATGGCGGTGTGGTAAGGCCGTATTTTTTATACCGTTGGTCTGCTTTATATTCCTCATAATAACCGAAGCCCCGGGTAAGGTGCAGAGCCAAACTGGATGACCAACTTCCACCAAGTTGCTGATTGTAATGCAGCTGATAATTGCGCTGTACGTAATTGTCTACCTGGTTTTCGTACGGACTGCCCGGTTTTTCAGTTCCGGAACTGTTGTAAGTACGTTTGGTACTAATGTATTGCGCCGGAACACCATTCCAGGCTTGATAGGTTATTTCTTTACCTGAGAAGGCATTGAATCTCAGTGATGCCTTTTTCAGTATCCAGCTGGCCGATATTTCGGAAGAATTTAGGTCTGAGCTTGCGCGATCAATGTAACCTGCCGATGCTGCATACGACCAGCGACCTTCAAATGAAAGTCCTCCTTTTAGCATTCCGGTACCACAACGAAACGAGCTCCTTCTCGTCGCAAATGAAGATAGCGTCGCAACAGCTTCTCCATATGCTTTCTCCCTGAGGTGGTTGGTATTCAGGTTGATGGTGGCACCAAATGCACCGGCGCCATTAGTCGATGTGCCCACACCTCGCTGGATCTGAACCTGATCGGTAGAACCCGCAATATCGTTGATGTTTACCCAGTAAACACTTTGACTTTCCGCATCATTGTAGGGAACACCATTGATGGTCACGTTTATTCTTGTAGGATCCGTCCCCCTGATTCTGATTCCGGTATATCCGATACCGTGTCCGGCGTCACTGCTGACAACCACCGATGGTGTCATCTGCAGTAAAAACGGCATATCCTGTGCAAAATCATTTTTTTGAAGTTCATCTCTGGAGATGTTCTTGAAGGTGACCGGATTTTCGCCCTTTGCCCATGAACTTTTAACCATCAATTCTCGGAGGATGTTGTCAGAAATGGAGTCCTGCTGCGCATGCAGGGCCACAGATAACCACAGCGCGGTGACGATGAGTACGATTTTTCTCATTTTTGTAGAAGTGAAATTGTGCACTTTCGGCGGGGAAAAGGAAAGTGCCGTTAAAAAATCCCTTTGCAGCATTATCTGCACAGGTTCAATGGGTATAATCTCAGCAAGAGCGAAAAACATCGTTTTCATTCAAGCACCCCTTGAGAAAAGCACGCAAAAATAAGACTAAAAGTGGTTTTGTATAACATATAGAAATAATTTTACGTTTTCACGCCATGCAGAACAACCGACTTGTCAGATTTATCGCAATTTCCGCTGCCCTTGTTTTTACCGCAAGGGGTATACAGATGCTTACTGCAGATTCACCTTATCGTGTATTGCTATGGGATGAAACACTGTTGCGTCCATTTCTTGAAAATTATTGCAAAATCAGCTGGGAGCAGTGGGCCGCAGGTGTTATCAACGATAAGTTTGTCGGCGTTTTGGCCACGCTCAACGGACTGCTGTTTTTCGGCGCTGCTTTTGGTTCATCAATACTGACACGGGCCGAAAGTTCCAGAAAAATGGTCACTAGTGCCGCCCGTCTATCCGTTTATATCGGTTTACTTCTGCTTTTACTCCAATACATGCTGTACGCCCGAGACAAATCCAACCATACCACTGAATTTCTGGAATACGGACTGCAATGGGGCTCTCCCCTTCTCCTGCTTTCTGCCCGATGGTTGAACGAGGCTACAATCGTTAGGTCGCTAAAAATCTTGATCGGAATCGTCTTTTTTTCACACGGACTGTATGCTTCAGGATTTTATTACACGCCAGGCAACTTCATCGTTTATACAATGAACGGACTTGGAGTGGACGAGGAAACTGCGCACACATTCCTTCTTGTTATTGGTATCGTGGATATGGTCTTCGCACTGCTCATCTTTTCAGATCTTGTTTTGCGGGTCAGCATTTACTACTTCATTCTCTGGGGTTTTCTTACTACCGTGGCAAGAATGTACTGCAACTGGCACAGCGAAATGTGGCTTGTCAGCCTGCGACAGTATTTTTATGAAATGATGGTCAGGGCACCGCATTTTCTGATGCCGCTTGCATTGTGGCTTCACATTCGGATGTCGGCTGTTGGTGATCGGTCCAAATGAAGCTTACCTCAACTTTATTTTAATTAACTTTGCCAGAACCTGAAAAGATTATGACCGATATCGAAATGTTTGCCAATAGACTGGCAAAGATGTACAAACACATCACAAAATGGGCAAAACGGAAGGGAATTAGTTGCTACCGAATTTACGACCACGACATTCCGCAGTTTCCCTTCGCTATCGATAGGTATGAGGATTGCATCTACATCAGCGAATATGAAACAGGATATTACATGGACGATGAAGAGCGGGAAATATGGTTCAACCGCTGTCTGACGGTAATCGCCTTGCAAACCGACACGACCATTGACCGGATTTTTTACAAAACCAGAAAGCAACAAAAAGGAAAAACGCAGTACGAAAAACGCGGAGAGGAACATTTTGAAATGACGGCACAGGAAAACGGACTGAAATTCAAGATCAACCTGTCTGATTACCTAGACACTGGATTGTTTCTCGATCACAGACCCCTCCGGGAAATCGTGCGGGCAACTGCCAAAGGGAAAAATGTACTTAACCTGTTCGCTTATACCGGTTCATTCTCCGTTTACGCGGCTGCAGGTGATGCCGCATTAGTTGTCACCATCGACCTCTCTGCCACTTATCTCAACTGGGCCGTGGACAATCTCGAGTTGAATAGACTATACAATCGGGAGCACCACTTTTTTGTGCAGGATGATGTGAAGGAATGGCTTCAAAATCCACCCTCACATGCCCGATTTGACATCATTATCATGGATCCACCGACCTTTTCCAATTCCAAAAGAATGCGAGATGTGCTGGACATACAGCGCGACCACGTTGAACTGATCAACCAAGCGGTGGCACTGCTGAATCCTGGAGGTACACTATATTTTTCAACCAATTTCAGACGATTTAAAATGGACAGGGAGGCCATTAACGCCTCAAAAACAACCGACATCACTACCCGAAGCATCCCGGATGATTTTCGCGACAAAAAAATTCACTACTGCTTTCAAATTGAGGTTTAGGAGATTTGATATGCGAAACAAATGCGAGCAGAGGAGCGTTATAAAAATATGGAAAAATTAAAAATCAATACGGTAGGACTCGACTCCAAAATACCACTCGGCAACCTTGATTTACTGGCAAGCCAAGTGGTAGAGGGTTTTATTATCGGACTGCACAAATCGCCTTTTCACGGATTTTCGGTCGAATTTGCAGAGCACCGTTTGTACAACCCCGGAGAGCACTCCAGAAACATAGATTGGAAAGTATTTGCTCGGACAGATAAAATGTTCACCAAAAGATATGAGGAAGAAACCAATCTGCGCTGTCAGATTGTAATTGACGCCTCTTCTTCCATGTATTTCCCCAAAAAAACAGAGCAATACTACGAGGACAATAAAATGGGTTTCTCTGTCATTGCAGCCGCTTCGCTGATGCAACTGATGTCCAAGCAGCGCGATGCCTTCGGACTCAGCATTTTTGATTCCTCAGTGCACACACATACCGTATGCAAATCAAGTTCAACGCACCTCAGGTTGATGTTCAGCTATCTGGAACAGCTGCTAAAGGAAAAGCATGAAAACAAGAAGACCGATGCCATATCATCACTGCACCAAATAGCCGACAGCATCCACAAACGCTCGCTGGTTGTCATTTTCAGTGACATGTTTGACAGCGCATCAGAGCCCGAACGACTTTTTGCTGCTTTGCAGCACCTGAAACACAACAAGCACGAGGTCATACTTTTCCACGTGGTTGACAGATCCAAGGAGATTGACTTTGAATTTGACAACAGACCACACCTTTTCATTGACATTGAAACCAATGAAAAAATAATGCTTCAACCGCAACAGGTGAAAGAACACTACATCAAACAGTTTACTGAATTTACTTCCCAGCTAAAACAAAAGTGTCTGCAGTACAAAATTGATTTTGTCGAGGCAGATATCAACAAAGGCTACCGTCAGATTCTGCAGCAATATCTGGTGAAGCGCAGCAATATGGGT
>CANHEE010000107.1 GCA_947459655.1 Lewinellaceae bacterium | reverse complement strand
GGATTGTACTCGGGCTGATGTCGGCCATTCAATTGTTGATATTTCTGCTCATTCTGAAGGGCTTTTACGGTTCTCAGCTGGATTTCTTTATTCCTACTTTTCTATTTCTGCTTTGTATCAGCTTGTCTGCTATTTTGTTTGGTTTATTACTCTCGGCCTGGAGCGAAAGCGTTGAATCAGTCATGTCTATTTTGCCCGTTGCGCTGATGCCGCAGATTATTTTGGCAGGGGTAGTGTCACCACTACAGGGTAAATTTACAGAAATACTGAGCTATCTTACTTTTGGGAGATGGGGCACAGAAGGGTTGTGCAGAATACAGGATTTTAATGAAAAGGGTTTATTTCAGGTTCAACTAGATTCGAATATTTACGGGAATGCTGAGCTTTTTAATGCCTTTCCCTCACTTTCCTTGAATATTTTGGTAGTTACGTTACTGGATATTGCAATGATTATCGGTTTGTTTTATGGCCTGCAAAGGCTCGGAAAAAGTCGTAATTAGTGCTATGCTCTACTCTCACTCCTCACCGAACCTGCCTTCCCTTCCATTCGTAGTTGAAAACCAGATTGGCCAGAATACCTACGACAACGATATAAAGGATGTGTCCAAAAAAGGCGGGTAGGAAGACTTTCAGCAGCTCTTGTCTGCCGAACCAGACAGCAGCAGGTTTTAGCAGTAGGAAATCCATCAGGGCTTTGACCGACAGTTGAATCAGGAGAAGACAAACGGCGGTCGTCCCTGCAAAAGGGATGAGCAGCGCACTGAAAACAATGCTGCAGCAGAGCAAAAAGACAGCTGCCAGGATAGCGGTAATCAGAAACTCACTGTAACTGTTGGTTTTAGAGGCCCAGCGGATACGTTGGTAGATGAAGGATTTCACGGTGGGTTTTGCAGTGGTGAGCACCGTGGCGCTTCGACTCTTGAGAAAGCCCAGACTGCCCGGAAATTGCAACGCGACTTTCTGCATCAACAGCATATCGTCGCCGGAAGCCAGTTGGTCGATGCCTTCAAAACCGCCGACGGCGTAAAATACATCGCGCTCGTAGGCCAGATTGGCACCATTGCACATGTGCATGAATCCTTTTTGGATGCCCGCTCCGGTGATCAGCATCAGTCCCAGAAAATCCAGCGACTGTGCGCGTTCAAATGTATTGCGTTCCTTGTGGAAATTCACCGGGGCTGCGATGAATTTGTAATGTCTCGTTTCGTAAAAATGTACCACTGTCCGTAGCCAGTTTGGTGCGGCAATGCAGTCTGCGTCGGTGGTCACGATCAGTATTCCGGATGCAAGGGCGATTCCTTTCTCGATGGCTCTTTTTTTGGATCCCCTGTCGCTATAATCTGCCAGTTTTACGACGCGCACACCTGCTGTGTATGCAATTTCCGCTGTGTTGTCGTCTGAATGGTCGTCGATCACGATAATTTCCAACAGCTCTGCTGGGAAGTGTTGCGCCTTGAGGGAGGCGATGCAGGCAGGCAGGTGCTCCGCTTCGTTGCGGGCGGCGACAAGTATGCTAACAGCTGTTGTCGGTGAATAATCGGAGTCCGGAGCGGCGACTTCCTGCAGTTGCTGCCAGCCCCTGCGGTAAACCAGAATGATTGCCACGTAAATTAGTGACAACAGCAATGCGAATCCGGTATAAACAGCCAGCAAAATTTGCATTTTGTTTCTTTTATTTGTCGCGTCCCAGCGGTCGAAAAAAGGCTGCAGAGGGGCGTCGATGTGGCAAAGGTAAGTCAAAATACGACTGGGAGCGAAAAATTCAAAAGCTGTTGACTGCCTTTTTGGTATTTTGATAATTAATATTAATTTTGCCCTACGTAAGGAAAATTGTTCATTCAACAGCGATTTTTGGTTCAAATGGGAGCGCTTTGGGAAGAAAAGGAGGAAATCCAGGTAGCGGAAGAGGAAACCGGAACAGGCAAACCAGCTTATCTGGTCGTTTACAACGATGACCACAATACCTTCGATTGGGTGATAGAATGTTTTACGACTGTATTGAACCATACGCCCGACCAGTCTGAGCAACTGGCGCTCATCATACACACCAAGGGTAAGGCAACCGTAAAAACCGCAGCCTTGAAGGCTTTGAAGCCGCTGAGAATCGCTTTGGTTGAAAGAGGACTCTCAGCAGTGATAGAGGGAGGCTCTGATGAAGACGAATAATAAGGGGGGCTTAGCTCATCTGGCTAGAGCGTAACGCTGGCAGCGTTAAGGTGACCGGTTCGAGTCCGGTAGCCTCCACAAATACCAAACGGGGCGTCGAAAGTGGTTTTAACCATTTTCGGCGCCCCGTTTTTCACAGCAGTACATAGCGCCGCTTTCCGATAATTCCCAGCGGGATGATTTTTCCACCTGAAAAAAGTGCAAAAATATTGTGTGGGTGCCCTCCAGTACAGGCCAGCAAATGCAGGCATTGCATCAGTTCAAACTTGTCAGAAATACCCAAGCAGTTTCCTTCTTTGTCTTTCAGAATGAAAGCATTGTCAATCTGCAATGCGCTGATTCCGGCAAGTGCAAAAGGATACTCATCAGCCCAGGGATACTTGCTGCGAAATCGGGTCATTTCTGCCAGCAGCGCGGTAAAATTCGGAAGCATTGCAATGGCTTCCGGGAGGTAACTTTTTTCATCGCCCATTTTGCGGATGACTGCCCTCAGAGGCATGTTGGACGGCACAAATGCCAGGTCCATTTCAAATACGCCACCAGGAAATAGTGCAGAGTTGATAGGCGCGTAGCGAAACGCAAAATTGATTTGCAGCGCAAATGCACCGCTCCGTAATCCGTAAAGGTAGTTGCGCTGCACGGTGATGTCTTCAATGAGTTCGGTCATCCTTGCGATGTGCAACCATTGGTCAGAGATATTGGTAACATTAACGTCTTCCAAAATTTCCTTTTGGTTGACGCTCCAGCCACTGAGGTATCTGACATCGGCCTGCGTAACGGCATCCAGTTCATCAAGCCTGCGAATCCCCTCAACCAGCAGAAATAGTTTAGCAATGATGTGAGCACTTTCACTTTGCCACTCATCGGTTTTCCGGTAAGGCAACTCTTTCAGTTCCCGCACCATATTTCCAAGTCCGGTAGCCTGCGCATCTGTCATTCTGGAACGGATTTTATCAAACCATTCATTGTTTTGTTGCGGCAGCTGCAAAATTCCGGAACGCAGCAGATCCTTCAGCCAGATCTCCATTTCGGCCGCGCCACTGATGACTTTGAGCATTCGCTCCTGATTTCTTTTGCTGCGGTCTGCTGATTTCTTGTCCTCCGGCATATGGATAGGTCTTTTCCCGATGTTTGGGTAAAGATAAAATTTTGGGCAGAGGGACTTTTTGTTATCTGCCAATTTTTTGCGTCGATAACATAAAATTACCGATTTTACTTAAAAATAAAATAAAATGTGGGAGAAGAAAGTCCAAGTACACCGACTTTAGTACATTTGCGAAACACAGAGCGCGAAGCATTTATGAAGTTAATTGCACAGACATTAGCAGGATTGGAGCCGGTACTGGCGAGAGAACTGGAGGCGTTGGGCGCTTCACAAATTACAGCAATGGAGGGTGAAGTATCTTTTGAGGGAGACCGCCGGATACTGTATAGGGCCAATCTGGAATTGAGAACAGCACTGAAAATTCTTTATCCTGTTGCTACTTTTCGCGCACAGACGGACCAGCACCTATATGATGGTATCAACCATATTGATTGGAGGCGTTATCTGGAGGCCGGAGCGTCACTTGCTGTAGATGCGGACTGTGTTTCAACCTTTTTCCCTAAAAACGGTGCTGCTGCATTGCGCTGCCGTGATGCCATCGGTGATCGTGTTGAAAAAAGGTATGGCGAAAGGCCGTCAATTGATAGCAGACAACCCGATACCAGAGTGCACTTGTCCATTCGCGGTGATTTCTGTCAAATATCTCTAGACAGTTCAGGTACCCCTCTAAACAACCGGGGTTATGGGCATGAGGCGCTTGATCATTCGCTGAATGAGGTTCTGGCCGCAGGAATGCTACTGCTGAGTGGCTGGAAAGGAGAGACAGATTTTACTGATCCGATGTGCGGTTCGGGAACGCTGCTGATGGAGGCAGCAATGCTGGCCTGGAATATCCCACCGCTCATGAACCGTGAATATTTCGGTTTTAAAAAGTGGTCCAACTTTGATGCAGGTTTGTGGGAGGAAATAAAGGGAAATGCCCGAGAGAATATGCGCACTTCGGTATCCGCAAAAATATCCGGTTTCGATAGTGCTTTCCAGGCCTTGAGGACTACGGAGCGGAATATTCAATCCGCGCGCCTTGTAGGAAAAGTCAGCGTTGAGCGATTGTCTCTTGAAAAACAGAAGGTACGCAACAGTCCCGGAATGATCATGATGTGTCCGCCTTCCACTGATACCCTGAAAGAGGAAGAAATTCCCCAGTTATACAAGCAAATTGGTGAGCTGGTCAGAAAAAAATGTGTAGGCTCAACAGTGTATATCTTGATTTCATCAGATGAAGTGCTGAAGTATGCCGGATTGGGTATTGTCTCGGAGACAGAGTTGAGCAACGGCACAGAATTGAGGCGGTTGGTCCGGTTTGAAAGTGATTAACACAGAAAAAAATCATTATGGCTATTGATTTTCGAAAAATTTACCGCCGCATCATGGTGACGCTGATGATTTCAGCGGTGCTGGTAGTACTGGCCGGGGCATACTTTCTTGTGGGATGCCTCAGTGATGGCGAACGTGCTGGCCATGTCATCAAATTCAGCCACAAGGGTTACCTCTTCAAAACCTGGGAAGGGGAACTCGTTCAGCGTAATTTTTCTACACAGGCAGACACCTGGACCTTTTCTGTAAAGGATCCTGCGGTGGTTCAGCAAATCAACACCGCACTGGCAAAAGGAGACCGCGTTACCCTGCATTACTGTCAGAAATACTACACCTTTTTCTGGCAGGGAGATACGGACTACTTCATTGATGGCGTGACGGTTGTTCCGCAGCAGTAAACAATCGAATCAAATTGTGGAAAAGCCTTTATCTCCGCAATATATAATCCATTGAATTTCAAACACAATACAGGTCATGAAAGAAGATTTGCTTTACAAGATTGCGCTGGTCAAGGTCCCGGGCATAGGATCGGTCAATGCGCGTAATCTGCTCAGCTACTGCGGATCTGCGCAGGAAGTTTTCAAGGCAAAAAAAAGGGATCTGTTGAGGATTCCCGGAATTGGTCAGCATACCGCCACTCAGATCAGACAATCAACTTACCTTGAAGCGGCCGAAAAAGAGCTGTCGTTCATCTGCCAGCACAATATTCAGGTGCTTTTTTGCACCGATAAGGCGTTTCCGCAGCGACTGCGTCAGCAGCACGATTGCCCGTTTCTGCTGTTTTCGCGTGGAAATGTGGACCTGAATCACCATCGCATCGTCGGAATAATCGGTACCAGGGCAGCGACCTCGGCAGGCAGAGCGCTATGTGAAGAAATCATCGAAGGTCTGACGCCATACGATGTAGCTGTCGTCAGTGGACTTGCCTATGGAATTGATATCATCGCACACCGTAAGTGCCTCAGCAGTGCCGTTCCAACCATCGGCGTCATGGGCAGCGGTATGGGTAGTATTTATCCCTCTGAGCATGCAGCTGTAGCCCGAAAAATGTGCGAAAACGGTGGTGCTGTTCTGACAGAGTATTGTTCAGATACCACAGCAAGGGCAGAGCACTTTCCGATGAGGAACAGAATCGTTGCAGGGATGTGCGATGCGCTGATTGTAGTGGAAACCGCGAGAAAGGGCGGTTCCATGATTACTGCAGAACTCGCTTTTGGCTACAACAGGGATGTTTTTGCCTTGCCGGGAAGGGTGAAGGACAGATTTTCAGAGGGATGTAATCTGCTCATTAAAACAGATAAGGCCCGGTTAATTGAAAATGCGACAGACGTTGCCTATTTCATGAGGTGGGACGAGCCGTCGGGCGGCAGAACCATACAGCAGCAGCTTTTTGCAATCCTGGAACCCGATGAGAAGAACTTGCTGGAGATACTGCAATCTGCTGAAAGCATGGCGATTGACGAGATTGCCCGGCTGAGCAGATGTACTCCCGGTGCATTGGCAACTCTTTTGCTGTCACTAGAATTCAAAGGTGCCGTTTGTGCATTGCCTGGCAAAAGGTATATGGCGGTCTCCTGAGTTCGCGTAGAAAATATAAATAATTAGCAATGAGGCAATTGTTGGAACATAATTTGCGTAATGTTGTTATATAGGACAGTTCTATGAAAGAATCTATACTTTTCAAATAATCTTTGGTTTATCTGTGCGTTATTGAAAATGTCTTAACCCAGCAAATTGTATGTATCTCGTCAAGACCCCGGCTTTTTTACAGGGATTATTTCCCAATTTTACCTGGCGTTTGCCTACTGAAGAAAAGGTTATCTACCTCACCTTCGATGATGGTCCAATACCGGAGGTGACTACTTGGGTACTGGAACAATTGGAGCATTACAATGCCAAGGCGACATTTTTTTGTGTTGGCGAGAACGTGGAGAAGTATCCGGAAGTTTTTGGTGAGATAACAGAAAAGGGTCACTCCGTGGGTAACCACACCTACAACCACCTCAATGGTTGGGATGTCGAGAACCTGCAGTATTTCCACAACATCCGTCACTGTGCGAGACTCGTAAAGACTGGTCTGTTCAGACCGCCTTATGGCAGAATTACCCCGAAGCAAGTGCAGTTTGTGCAGCGCCACTACAAGATAATCATGTGGGATGTACTGAGCGGCGATTTTGATCAGGACATTTCAAAAGAACAGTGCCTTGCCAATGTTACCGAATATGCCCTGCCGGGTTCCATTGTGGTTTTTCATGACAGTGTAAAGGCTCAGGAGCGACTATACTACGCTCTCCCTCGCGCGCTGGCCCACTTTTCAGCGCAGGGTTACCGCTTCAAGGCGCTAAGTTCGGGTCTTCAGGAACTGGAGCCTGCCATGAAATCTGTCGCAGGACTGGATGTGCAGATGGCGTGAGAACCTGGCAATTGTATTCCGTTTAAATCTAATTCCCTCTTATATATCCGGCCGGGACGGGTGTCGTTTGACATCTGTCCCGGTTTTTTTTGTGATGTGACGCGGGTTCACTTTTGTGTAGGGGATAGGCATAGTGAATCCTCGGAAAGTCATAAAATACCCTTATGTATTCTTATGGTTCACAATGTCATTTGAGAATTGTTAATTGTCAAATATTTTGTACCTTGTGCCTGAATTAAATATCCTGAAGTATATGGGAAAACCGCTTTTCAAAATTAGAGAAAACGGAAAGTACGGCTTCATCAACGAAGAGGGAGAGGTAGTCATTGAAGCACAGTATTTTGAAGCTGAAGATTTTTACAACGGATTTTCACGTGTAAAATTCAACGACAAATTGGTGCCTCTTGATAGCATGGGCAGACTGTTGATGAAACATCTGTTCAACTACGTTGCGTTGTTTGAAGAGCAACTCGCCTCAGTAAGGCTGGTAAGTCTTTGGGGTTACATAGATGAAAGAGGCAACCTGTCAATAGACGTACAGTTTGAGGATGCACGAGATTTTTCAGAGAATCTTGCTGCGGTAAAGACCTCAGGCAGGTATGGTTACATCAATAGGGATGCGGATTTTGTTATCATGCCACAATACGATACGGCGGGTCTGTTTAAAAACCAACTTGCGCCGGTAAGTCTGAACAAGAAATATGGTTACGTCGACAAGCAGGGTGTGCTGGTCATCAAGCCACAGTTTGATGTGGCAAATCCGTTTCAAGGGGATGTAGCGGTGGTGTTGGAGAAGGAGCAGTGGGGATTGATAGACAAGTCTGGTAAAATATTGCTGAAGCCGCAGTTTAACCTTGTAAAGAATATCTCGGAAGGTGATTTCAGCGAGGGGATGGCCATTGTAAGCAAGAACGAAAAATACGGTTTCATCAACCAGTATGGTCAGGTCGTCGTTGAGCCCATCTATAACCAGGCAGGAGATTTTGGCAACGGCCTGGCATTGGTTGCCCTTGAGGGTAATTTTGGATACATTAACACCACTGGTGATCTGGTTATCAGACACAAATTCGAGGATGCGGGCATCTTTTCAAACGGACTTGCGCAGGTAAAGGTGAAAGACAAGTGGGGATACATCGACCAGAGTGGACAAATTTGCATTGACCCCGTTTATGATGCAGTTCTGCCTTTCAAATACGGATTGGCCTGGACGATAAAACAGGGCAAATGGGCCTACATCAATTCCAACGGAGAGACCATCTGGGAGGAGGTTCTTGTCTAAATTAGTATAACATGAAATTATTTACGAGTGGAGTGCTACTGTCCGCAGTCCTTTTATTTTCCTGTCAATCAAGAAGCAAAGATCCGGCATACGGCCCACCGGACGTGGTGGTTCGTGAGTGGCAGCGACTGGTCGACAACAACCATTTCAAGGAGGCCATGAAAATGAGTACGGCAGTTACCCGTGAGCGATTGGATGCCTATGCAAGGGCCTTCGAGGGTGAGAAAGCGGAGGTGTCAACCAAATTCGTTAGCATTAGCTGCAGGGAAGAGGGGAATGAGGCCTTTTGTAAGTGTGTTATGCAAGCCGAAAGCGGAGCCGGCACATACGAGGATGAGGTTCATTTGCTTAAACAGGATGATAGGTGGCTGATAGAAATGGAAGGATTTGTGGAAGAAGGCGAAGATATGGAGCCAGGTAGCGAGGAATCTAAGGGAGATCTCTGATTTTAACAAAATCATCCATTGTAAATTTATCAAAAAAAGTTAAAAATTATTTTGATTTTCTGTATGATTCTCATACCTTTGCGCCCTAATTAGTGAAATCAACGGAAATTACAGTTTAATATTTATATAGAAATGGACGCTATTCAGTTTGTACAGCAGGAAATGTTGACCAAGGGCAACTTCCCGGACTTCAAAGCAGGAGACAATGTTGTTGTCAATTATAAAATTACGGAGGGAGACAAAACCCGTATTCAGGCCTTCAGAGGAGATGTAATACAGATTTCAGGTCACGGCTTGGGCAAAACCTTCACAGTTCGCAAAATGTCAAATGGTGTTGGTGTAGAACGTATCTTCCCAATGTCTTCTCCTAACATCGACAGTATTGAATTGACCAAACGCGGAAAAGTTCGTCGCGCTCGCTTATTCTACCTTCGTGCACTTGTTGGTAAGAAGGCTAGAATCAAGGAATTGAAGACTAACTAATTCAAATACCGTATTGGTAACACGCCGGTACAACAGCCCGAATTTTGCAATTGTGCAGAATTCGGGCTTTTTTGCTTCGAAATATGCAAGCTCCACAAAATTCCCAACGAAAAAATAGGTTTAAAGTCAACTAAAGTCGAAGAAACGGCGTTTATTTGAGTAGGATTTTTCTTTTACAAACGTTTAACAATGAAAAGGTCGCATTTACTGTTCTTGTTGATTCCATTGCTTTTTTCGTCAGCCTGCAGGCATCACGATGGCGAAATCGGTTTCCTTAAACTGAAGTTTGTTCCTACGTGCGATGGAAGGGTATTGCCGATGTACGAAACAGTTCAGAATCCCGATGGCTTTCCGATGAAAATCAAAAGGCTGGCATTTTTTACAGAGGTGCTCAACACCGGTGCGACGCTAAGGGAT
>CANHEE010000106.1 GCA_947459655.1 Lewinellaceae bacterium | reverse complement strand
TTGTGATTCGTTTAGGTTAACGATCGCCAGGTCAGCAAATGCACCTTCATCGATAAAACCCCTGTCTCGCAAATTGAAACAAATGGCCGGAGCGTGACACATTTTTTCAACTATGCGTTCCAAACTTATTTTTCCCTCATGGTAAAATCCCAGCATAATCTGCAAGGCATGTTGCACCAACGGGAGACCTGCGGGAGCAGAAGCGTATGGCATTTGCTTTTCTTCCCAAGTATGCGGTGCATGATCAGTTGCGATAATGTCCAGACGATCGTCGAGCAAAGCCTTCCAAAGTGCATCCTGGTTATACGCTCCTTTAATGGCCGGATTACATTTGATCTGATTACCCAATCTGCCATAGTCAGCACTATTGAAAAATAGGTGATGAACGCAAACTTCTGAAGTAATCCGCTTGTCTTGCAGAGGCTGTTTATTGTCGAAGAGTGAAAGCTCCGTCTCTGTGGTAAGGTGCAGAATGTGCAGTCGGGTGTTGTGTTTTCTGGCAAGCTCTGCGGCCATCGAAGTAGACTTATAGCAGGCTTCCTCATTCCTGATCAGCGGGTGGTGTTCAGGTTTGATATTATCTCCGTATTTGTCGAAAAACCACTTGTAATTTTCCCTGATGGTCTGCTCATCCTCGCAATGCGTTGCTATAAGCATCGGGCAACGTGCAAACAGATTTTCGAGTGTCTCTGTGTTATCTACAAGCATATTTCCTGTACTAGAACCCATAAACACTTTCACACCGCACACATTCTCAGCATCTGTTTTCAGCACCTCTTCCAGGTTATCATTGGAGGCGCCCATAAAGAATGAATAATTGGAGAGTGATGTCTTTGCAGCGATGTCATATTTTTCGGCAAGGAGTTCCTGAGAGAGTGCTGCAGGTTTGGTATTCGGCATTTCCATGTAGGTGGTTACCCCACCCGCTACAGCAGCACGTGCCTCTGAAGCAATATTGGCTTTTTGAGGAAAACCAGGCTCCCTAAAATGTACCTGGTCATCGATAATGCCGGGTATCAGGTACTTCCCCTCTGCAATAATTTCAATATCTGCACTACTATTGATTTGCGCTTCAACTTTGGCAATCCGTCCTTTTTCAATCAAAACATCTCCGCTGAAAATTTTTCCGCGGTTGACAATCTGTGCGTTTTTAATGACAATCGATTTCATTGTGGTTGTGTGTTTTTGCAAAAATAAAGAAGAAATATTCCTACAATTATGGAAGTGGTAATATTTTACCTAAAAAAATTTAGTGATGGAGCTAATGAATACAGAAAATCACCTAAGTGGCAAACTGAGAATTTTCACGAGAAAAATAAATGCCCGATATTTCTATGCCTTCGAATGTGAAAACAAAAAGGCTGCCCAGTTGGACAGCCTTTTAGATCCGGATGAATAATTAGTATCTCTAATGAACGTTGAACCGGAAAGATATGATCTCGGTGATATGTCATCAAGGAGTAACCTTGACAAATTTTCCATCTTTGTCAAAAAACAGCGTCAGAACCTTGCCGTCGCGGGTCTTGACAACGACAGAGTATCCACCTCCTGCTGCGGGAGTGATATCACCGAAAGATGATCCGTTGTAATTGTCAAAGAGGTAACTTTTGATTGCTGATAGAACCTTGGGATCGATCGTATTCGTACCACCGCCACCTGTTGTCTGTGGCACGGCCTTGATAAATTTACCGCTTTTATCAAAATAAACGGTTGTCACCTTACCATCTTTGGATTTTACAACAACACTATAACCACCATCTTTGTTTCTCTCTATTGAACCGAAATAAGATTCAGGATAATTGGCATTCAGATAGGTCCTGATGGTAGAGATTACGGTCGTATCGGATCCACCGCCGCCAGATGTTGGAGTGAAGACTCTTACAAATTTCCCATCCTTATCAAAATATACGATGGTTACTTTACCGTCTTTGGATTTAACTGTTACGGAAAAACCTCCATCTTTTCCGCGCTCTATTGAACCGAAATTCGAGTCAGGATAGTTTGTTGTGAGGTACTGCTTAATGTTGTAAAGGACAAGTGAGTCAGTGCTGTTGCCATGACCGCCTCCCGTTGTGGTTGTTATGACTTTGATAAAATTGCCATTCTTGTCAAAATTCAACACTATAATTTTTCCGTCCCTTGTTTTGACGGTTACGTTGATACTGCCATCCTTGTTCTTTTTAATATGTCCGGCACTTGCACCAGGATAGTTGGTACTAATGTAGGTTCTAATATTTTTTATGATACTATCAGCTTTGCCTTTTCCGTTTTTATCCGGCATTACTGTCTCCTTCACGAATGCACCACTTTTGTCAAATGTTAGTACTTTAACAACGCCTTCTACATCTTTAATGACGACATAGAAATTGCCCTGGTCGTCCTTGTATGCTTCAATGATGTTTGCTCCGACATACTTGGTTTTTACATAGTCAACTATCTCTGGCAAGAGATCTTCAATCTTTATTTTCTTGCGCTTTAGTAAGGCTTCAGGATCGGTAGGCTCAGGCATGCTTTCCCCACTGAAAATGTCCTCCGTTGTGGACGTGGTCATTGCCAGATTTCCGGCATCCTGATTGAGTTCATTTGTGAGAGAATCTTTCTGACAGGCGGTGAAAAGCATAGCCAGTACCGCAGACATTAACAAAACGATCTTTTTCATAATCTGATGTTTTTAAAGTATTAAAAATGGGGTTCTGTAAAAGTAATAGATGTTTTAAAAGTCATACACGATCATCAAAAAGTTGCAGTCCTGCGAAAATTTTAACATAGCAGCATTTCAATTAAACCCTAACTTACTGTTTTTCAGCACAAAATTAAATTTGGGATAATAAACCTGCACGAACATATTTTTTATTTTTACAAAACAGGTGAATTTAATTGTAAATTAGATGATAAGATTGTACCTTTGCGCCCGTAAAAATTTGGTGTTCGATTTCGAATGATCCAAATAATGGTTTCACCAAAAATATAAACCAAACTCATGGCAGTTAAAATGCGTTTACAGCGTCACGGACGCAAAAAAGCACCATTCTACCACATCGTCATTGCAGATGCCCGTTCTCCCCGTGATGGCAAATTTATCGAAAAAATTGGTATCTACAACCCAATGACTGTCCCAGCAACCATTGAATTGGATCGTGATTCTGCTTTCAATTGGCTTGAAAAGGGTGCTCAACCAACAGACACCGTACGTGCAATCCTGCGCTTCAAAGGCGTTATGTTCAAAAAACACCTTATGCGTGGAGTCAAAAAAGGAGCACTGACCGCTGAGCAAGCCGATGAAAAATTCAATGCATTTGTAGCGGATAAGGAAGGAAAAATTACTGCTCGTGTAGAAGCAACCAAGGCAGCTAAAAAATCTTTCTACGAAGCCGTTTCGGGAAAACCGAAGGAAAAGAAGAAAAAAGAAGTTGAAGTAGTAGTTGAAGAGAGTGCTGCAGAGGTTGAAGCAATTATTGAAACTCCAGAAGTAGTTGATGCACCGGAAGTTGTAGAAACTCCTACTGAAGAAACATCAGGCGACAACGCGGAATAAAAAATATCATTTTTTGATATACAGTCCCGGATTCTGAAAAATCCGGGATTTTTTTTGTCCTTTGGTGACTGATCTTAAAGTCGATCGTAGATTTTACAAAATAAATTCTACTATCCGCCCCAATTAAACACAAAAGGATAACACATCAAATTCTTTAACTGAATATTAATTTCAGAAATACAACAAGCGCTCCTTTTTTTCCGTTAAACGTTGACAATCTGATGAAAAAATGAGAATAACAATAGTTGGCTTTTTCATATTGTTTTTTGGCGCCAGAGCCGCATTCGCGTCTCACATGCTGATTCCCATGGACGAAAGGCAAAAGCAGCATCTCAAGGCTTATGGCATTGCCTATTGGGTACTAGACAAAGGAGTAGAAGTGCACTGGCTGCTGAATTACCGTGGAGGCAGTTTTGCCTTTCAGAATATACCCGAATTTGAAAAAGAATGTCTGACTAGAGGCGTGAGCTTTGAGATCATTTCCGATGCACAGTTTGCCAATATTCAGGCAGAAATCGGCAATCCGGAAATCAACATGGATGATATCAAGCTGGAAAAGGCGCCGCTGATTGCAGTTTATTCCCCCACCGTAAATGAGCGCGGAGAAGAAATTCAACCCTGGGACGATGCTGTAACGCTGGTACTTACCTATGCTGAAATACCCTACACGGTGGTATATGATGAGGAAATCATGACGGATAAATTGCCTAAGTACGATTGGTTGCACCTGCACCATGAAGATTTTACAGGACAGTACGGCCGTTTCTGGGCGCAGTACCACACCGCACCATGGTATAAAGAAAACCAGAAAAGACAGGAGGCACTTGCTGCCAAACTTGGCTTCAATAAGGTATCTCAACTAAAGCTTTCAGTTGTAAAACGTATAAAAGAGTGGGTCAGTGGAGGTGGTTTTATGTTTGCCATGTGTTCTGCGACGGATACGTACGATATAGCGCTTGCCGCAGAAGGAGTTGATATCTGTGAGACCATGTTTGATGGCGATGCGGATGACGCCAACGCCAATTCCAAACTTGATTTCAGCAGAACTTTCGCCTTCAGAAATTTCAAGCTGAAAACCGATCCGCTAGAGTACGAACACTCTACCATCGACAATACAGTTGGCAGACCTGCGAATACGCTTACGGACTACTTTTCGCTCTTTGATTTTTCAGCCAAGTGGGACCCCGTTCCCACGATGCTGACACAATGCCATACCCGAACAGTCAAAGGTTTCATGGGACAGCTCACCTCATTCACTAAAGACCATATCAAGCCTGATATTCTGATTCTGGGAGAAACCAAGTCATACAACGAAGTGCGATACCTGCATGGCAATTACGGAAAGGGAACGTTTACATTTTACGGCGGGCACGACCCTGAGGATTACAGGCACTATGTAGGTGACCCCAATACCGACCTGAGCCTACACCCTAACTCACCGGGCTACCGTCTGATTCTTAACAACATCCTGTTCCCAGCTGCCAAGAAAAAGCAACGGAAAACTTAGAGCCTTAATATTGAGTACTACATTGCTTTCCTGCACTCATGCCGTGGAGGGATTTACACATTTAAATTATCGCGAAGACTGATTTGCTGATTTTTGGCAAAGTTTATGCCTCTGTTGTTCAAACTAAATGTACCTTTATCCCAGGATTGATGGATTTCAATACCGCCTCATCATCAGATCCCATCTCGGTATCTTTGACTGCATCAAGTAAAAGCAACGACCTCACTGTGACAGCTACCCTCTCCGATAGCCTCGTTATTATTCCGACTTACAATGAGCGGGAGAACATCGCACACATGATTGAAACGGTGTTTTCACTTGAAAAACATTTCCACATACTAATCGTTGATGATGGCTCTCCAGACGCAACAGCAGCAATTGTCAAAGACTTACAGAAGGAGTATCCGAACTCTCTGCACATTTTGGAAAGAAAAGGTAAACTGGGACTCGGTACTGCCTACCTAACGGGATTCAAATGGGGAATTGAAAAAAAATACGATTACCTATTCGAGATGGACGCTGACTTCTCACACAATCCAAATGACCTCATTAGGCTGTACAATGCCTGCGCCAAGGATAATGCTGATGTGGCTGTAGGTTCCCGTTACACAAAGGGTGGAAAATGTGAAAACTGGCCACTTGACCGCCTTATCCTCAGTTACGGTGCCTCGCTATACGTTCGTGCCATCACCTGGATGTGGATAAAAGACCCAACAGCCGGTTTTATTTGCTGGAAGAGACAGGTACTAGAGGCGATAGACCTGAATTCCATTTCTTTTGTGGGCTATGCCTTTCAGATTGAAATGAAGTATGCAGCGCACTCACTGGGCTTCAAGATAAAAGAATTACCCATCACCTTTGTAGACAGGATACTTGGCAGTTCCAAGATGTCCAAAGGCATCGTCAAAGAAGCCATTCTTGGCATGATTTTTCTCAAAAAAAGAAGTCTGACCACAGGTTGGGGTAAAAAGCAATTCTAAGAAATAAACACAACAATCAGCTGAGTCTGTTTTTGTAATCGTCGTATTCAAATCTTCTGACCACCTCAGCTTCCCCGTTTTCCCGCAGTATTACAATATCGGGATGGTGTACACCATTGAACATGGTTGTCTTTACCATTGTGTAATGTATCATATCCTCGAAAACCAGCACATCACCGATATTCACCGGTTTTTCAAAAGAATAAAAATCCATATAGTCTCCTGAAAGACAGCTTGTTCCGCCAATTCTGTAGGTAGGTTTTCCTTCTACCAGATCTGTAGCCCCACTGATTTTAGGTCTGTAAGGCATCTCGAGGCAATCCGGCATATGTGCGGTGAATGAAGTATCCATCATTAGTGTTTTGATACCCTTGTTTTCCACAATATCGAGCACTACGGATGTCAGAACACCTGTCTGCCAGGCAACAGCACTTCCAGGTTCCAGAATAACATTCAAGTGCGGATATTTTGATTTAAACCGCCGGAGTACATCGATGAGATGTTCCGTATCATAGCCCGCTCGGGTCATCAGATGCCCTCCACCCATGTTTACCCATTTCATCGATCCCAGCAAATGGCCGAACAAGCGCTCAAAATTTTCCAGAACCTTCTCCAATTCATACGAACTTGACTCACATAGGGCATGAAAATGCAGTCCCTCAACGCCCTCGGGCATGCCATCAACAAAATGCTCTGCCGATGCTCCCAGGCGGGATCCGGGAGTACAGGGGTTGTATAAATCTGTTGAAACCTCAGAATATTCAGGATTTACCCTTATCCCACAGCTGACATGCTCGGGATAATTTTGAACCTGATTTTTGTACCGCAGAAACTGGTTGAGAGAATTAAAGGTGATGTGGGAACTATACCCCAGAATGGACTCAAACTCTGACGGTATGTATGCAGCCGAATAAGTATGGGCCCTCGTATTCATTTCTTCAAAACAAAGGCGCGCTTCGTAGAGGGAGCTTGCTGTGGCTCCGGATAAATACTTTCGCACAAGTGGAAAAGTACTCCACATAGCAAAACCCTTAAAGGCAAGAATAATATCAACACCCGCCCTCCTCTGTACATCAGACATCAGTTCCAGGTTCTTTTTAAGAAGCGACTCATCAAGAATGTAAGCAGGCGCGGCAATGTGGCTGTATTTGCTCATAAACAACTATTTTAGGGAATTTCCGTTGTTGGTCGGCATCCCAATTCAATTGGTCGCAAAAATAATCATATTCCAGGCGCGGGTAGCAAAATAGTCGTAATTTTCGCGCCAAAACTAGCTCGGATTATCATTTCTTTAGCTCGCATGGAGTAAAATAGTGGTTCTTGTTCTAATTGCTGACCCAATGCGTTTTTTTTGAGGACAGAACTGCTCCCACAACGATAAAATGAAGAAAATACTACTCATCAAATTTCTTTTTCTATTCACTACATTTAGCGCCTTCTCGAGGCAATACACCATCAGTGGGTACGTCAGGGATTCCGATTCGGGTGAAGACCTGATTTCGGCGAATGTCTATGACAAAAAATCACTGAAAGGCACTGTTACAAATACATATGGTTTTTACAGTCTAACCTTGCCAGAGGGGAAAATAGTCTTGAAGTTTTCCTATGTGGGATATGTTGAGGAAACCCGCGAACTGGACCTGACGAGCGATATTGAAATCAACATCATGCTCAAACCTTCCGTTACACTGAAGGAGGTGGAAATATTGGCCACAAGAGCTGAACAGATTGAAAACCGCTCACAAATGTCGCGAATAGATGTTCCAATTCAGCAAATTAAAAAGATTCCGGCGCTGATGGGCGAAGTAGATGTAATGAAGGTTTTACAACTTCTTCCAGGTGTGCAGGGTGGAACGGAAGGACAAAGCGGAATTTATGTGCGCGGTGGCGGACCCGACCAGAATCTGATTACTCTGGATGGGGTTCCGGTGTACAATGTCTCCCACCTGGGCGGATTTTTCTCGGTTTTCAATGCAGATGCGCTACGAAATGTAACCCTGTACAAAGGAGGTTTTCCGGCACGGTATGGAGGTAGACTCAGTTCAGTAATCGACATCAGCATGAAAGAGGGCAATAATCAGAAACTGCACAGCGAAGGATCTATTGGACTGATTACCAGCAGACTGACAATTGAAGCGCCCATAATTAAAAACAAAACATCCTTCATTGTCTCCGGAAGACGCACCTACGTGGACGCTCTTTTGAAACCACTGATTGCACTGGCAAACGCGGGTTCAACCGGACCCAAAACAGACCTCACTTTGTATTTTTACGACCTGAATGCCAAAATCAATCACGTCATCAATAATAAACACCGAATTTATCTCAGTGCATACACCGGGAAAGATATACTGGCCATTGGTGCGAAGGAAGGCACAAGGGGAAATGCAGATTTTTACAACAGCACCGGAGGAATTACCTGGGGCAACCTCACCTCCGCGGCCAGATGGAACTGGCAGGTTTCCAACAAATTTTTCACAAATACGACGCTAACCTACAGCCAGTACCAGTACAATAGTAACCTGGAAATAGAACAACCCATCGATAAAAGCGGCAAAACTGAGCGACAGGGACTGAGAAGTGGCTCCGGCATTCAGGACTGGTCTGCAAAATTTGATGCCGACTATGTCCCTAATCCAAACCACTACGTAAAAATGGGGCTCAGCGCAACCAACCACAGTTATAGTCCCGGGGCTGTGCAGATAAAATTTGGATCAGCAAACGACAAAGTAGATACAACACTCGGCTCCAAAAAATTATACGCCAATGAATTTGCAGCGTATGCAGAAGATGACTTCACTTTTGGTGCGCTTAAAATGAATGCAGGTCTTCATGCCTCCGCGTTTGCAGTTGAAGGGACTTTTTACAGTTCACTGCAACCACGAATTGGAATCAACTACCTACTGAGCAATAACGTGGGACTAAAGGCATCTTTCTGTACCATGCGTCAGTACATTAATCTATTGACTAACGAGGGTCTAGGACTACCCAACGATATCTGGGTCCCAAGCACGGCTGCAATAAAGCCTCAGGATGCCTGGCAGGCGGCCGTAGGAGTAGCCAAAACCATATGGGAGGAATATGAATGTTCTATTGAAGGCTATTACAAGCAGATGAAAAATGTGCTGGCTTACAAGGCAGGAGCAAGTTTCCTCGGTGTAAGCAAAGACTGGCAGGAAAAAGTAATTCAGGGCGACGGAGAAGCCTATGGCACCGAACTGTTGATCCAAAAAAAGAAGGGTCGGCTGAACGGCTGGATAGGTTATACACTGTCCTGGAACTGGAGGCAGTTTGATGCACTGAATGGTGGCTTCCGATTTCCTTTCCGTTATGATCGTAGGCACGACCTTGAGATGGTGGCCAATTACCAGCTGAACCCTGTCTGGTCTCTAAGTGGCACATGGGTGTATTCAACCGGAAATGCTTTCTCTTTGGACAATATCGTTTACAATTCTACCTTCGAAAACAACTGGAGCAATGTCTTCAACCCCGGAAAAAGCACATTGGTAGACATATCCCAGCCCAGTGCCAAAAATGCCATCAGGATGCAACCTTTCCATCGCCTTGATATTGGAATTCAGTATACCAAAAAGAAGAAGAGAATTGAAAGCACCTGGTCTTTTGGCGCTTATAATTTTTACAATAGAAAAAATCCATTTTTCGTCTATTCAAGGTTTGATTCAACCAAAAACAAAGAAGTGTACCGGCAGGTAGGACTATTTCCCA
>CANHEE010000105.1 GCA_947459655.1 Lewinellaceae bacterium | reverse complement strand
TACGGCGTAGTCAGCGATCAGGCAGCTGGTTATCGCTACTACAAGGCGAGGGTATTCAATGAGCAATTTATGCAGGAAAAGTCTGGGGCATACAAGAACTATCCGAAGCGGACTTTTGTGGGGGATACTTATAATGGAGGTTACTCAGATCATTTTCCGGTATATTTGACCCTTTTTAAGGAAATTAAGTAAAATGTTCAGAAATATAAATCTGAAAGTCATATCCAATACTGTAGTTATCTACATGCTGTTTGCTTTTGTATGGTGGGCTATGTTGCTGCATATCAAAAACAACGATGCTTTTGTTGCAAAAAAGGAACTGCTGCAACGTGTAATGCTCGAAAATGGAGTGATTTCTCAACAGGATGAGATGTACAGCAGACCTGAGTTTCATGCCCTTCAGAGCAAATACGACCATCAGGAGCAAATGATTTACGGAGAAGGTCTTGTATTTATTTTGAGCTTATTTTTTGGCATTTATATGATCAACCAAGGTCACAAATCAAAAGTTGAAAGTGAAAAACAAACCCGCAATTTTCTACTTTCCATCACTCATGAATTAAAATCTCCACTTACCTCAATTCGTTTGGCGCTCGAAACCATTCAAAAAAGAGAGTTGGATAGAGAAAACAGAACAAAATTGTGCGTAAACGGTATTGATGAAAGTGACCGACTCATCAATCTTGTCAACGACCTGCTTTTGGCTGCGAGGGTGGAAAGTTCCTATCAACCTTTGTTGGAAAAAATTGATATACAGGAAAAGATTACTTCTGCAGTTCAAAATTACAGGCAGAAATTCCCTGATGCCACTATTACTTGGGAACCTATTGGTTTTCCGATTTATATTATGGCCGATAACACTGGGATGCGATCCGTGATTGACAATCTTATTGATAATGCGCTAAAGTACTCATTCAAAGATCAAAATATCAACATTGGTATCTTAGTTAGGGAGGATAAGGTATCCATTAAAATTGCCGACCATGGAATTGGCATTTCTGATGAAAACAAGCGGAAGATTTTTGATAAGTTCTATCGTATTGGTAACGAGGATACACGCACCACAAAAGGGACAGGACTTGGCTTATACATTGTAAATGAGATCATCAGGATTCATCACGGAAAGATTGCGGTAACCGATAATAGTCCGCAGGGTACAGTTTTTGAAATTACTCTGCCGCTGTCAATTAGTTGATATCAGAGCTGGTGCATCGCATTTTCAAGATCAGATATCAACCACTCTGGTTCCTCCAGTCCAATATAAAATCTGACCGTGTTCCATGGTGTTGGTGGATTGTTGGCGTTTCCTTTGATATTGTAAAATCCAATAGTTGGCATGATTAGCGATTCGTGCCCACCCCAGGAGACGGCAATCAGGAAGTATTTCAGAGAATGAATAAAATTTTCCATTTTTTCCATGCTTTCTGTTTTGAATTGGACAGTAATTAGTCCTCCGCTACCACTCATCTGTCGCGTTGCAAGTTCGTACTGAGGAAATGATGGATGGAACGGGTAATACATTTTTTCAACTTTCTCATGGTTGATTAGAAAATTAGCGATTTTGCCAGCCGATTCATGACTTCTTTTCATTCTTAATGGCAATGTTCTTAATCCCCTAATCATGAGATTGGCATCATGGGAGGACAGAATTGCTCCCAATGTCATGAATTCAGATCTGAATATAGATGCTATCATTTCCTGCCTAGCACACAAAACGCCCGCCACAACATCGCTGTGTCCGTTCAGATACTTTGTTCCGGAGTGCACTACAATATCAATTCCATGCTCAATTGGTCTTTGAAAAATGGGTGAACAGTGGCTATTGTCGATTATTGAAATGAGATTGTTTGCTATCGCGACTTGGGCACAAGCCTTTAGATCTTGTAACTCAAAAAAAAGAGTATTGGGGCTTTCCAGAAACAAAATTCTTGTATTGGATCTTATCGCATTCTGAATTTCAGTTAAATCTTTTCCGTCAACAAAAGTGTGGCTTACATCAAATCGAGGCAAAAATCTGGTAAGAAGTGCTGAAGTCCAGCTGTAGGGTGATTTAACGCAAACGATGTGATCACCAGACTTTACGTTAGCGAGTACTGCCATTGCGATTGCCGCTGATCCACTGCTAAAGACGAGTGCATCTTCGGCTCCTTCTAGAGCTGCAAGTTTTTTTCGAAGTATCTCAACAGTAGGATTATTTCCTCGCGAATAAACATGTTGATGTAGTTCATCAGCAAATTTCGTACGCATATCATCAAGATTGCTGAATACAAAATTTGAACTTTGAATAATAGGAGGCGAAACAGCATTGAAATATTCATGCCTGTTTTCACCGAGATGATTGATTATTTCGCTGAGATGCATAGTCGAAAAAAAAGCCTGTGAACGATTTGGTCCAAAGGCTTCTTGTTTATCATTAAAAAATTGATTGACGACAACCGTTTCTTCTTTTCAGTCGCCCCCTCGCTCCTACCAGCCCATTGTCCAGGAAGTTATATGATACGGTAACCTGTAAAATGTTGTACCAGTCTACCCCACTATTGTTTCCTCTTTTAAGGCCCTGTGGTGCGTCTATTTTATTTCCCAAGTCTGCAGCAACCTGACCACCATTGGCCATCAATTGCGATTTTGAAAGATATGTTTTACTCACATCATCGATATAATCTGTTAATGTAGGCCTGAAACCTAGCTCAGTTCCAATGTTCCAGTGGTCGTTAAGCGCATATTTAAGTCCAAGTCCAAATGGAACAGCTATTGAATAGCTACCGTAAGCGACGCCTTCCGTTTGCAAAGGTCTGAGGTTAACCCAGTCATTGTTGTATCTCGTTTGCGGATTGTACCGGAAGCCTGCTATGCCAACGAAAATATATGGTGAAAAAGGACTTGAAAGTGCATATGGCTGAAAGCCCATAATGTTGTACTCCAATTGTAGTCCGAGTTCGATAATGCTTGATTTGAAACTTAGATCTCTTTTTAGCAAGTCATCCTCAATAGCATGCTTGTCCCTTCCTGCAACAGAACCATAGTTAAACATCAACTTGTAAGAAATGTAATCACTTGGATTTGATCTTAGAAAAAGACCAAAAGCGGGTTGTCCTTCCTTGATTGTACCTGGTAAAGTATGGGAAAGATCACCTTTGAAAAATGCTGCGCCTGCCCCGATGCCTACTTCAGTGTACTGTGCAAAACAATACTGCTGAAAAACAGTGAAGAGAATCAAGAAATATTTTTTCATTCGTGTAAAAGGTTTTGATCAACTTATTTAACGGAACAAAATTAATACTTTTTAAGAACACGTGCTATTTTAAACAATATAAGATCCAAATTAATTACATGTTCATTGAACCATTCAAAAGCTTTATATTTGTTCGCTATTTTAAAAATATGAATGTATATTATAGTCTGGAAGAATTGCCTGCATTTCGAGATACGGTCATTACCATAGGATCTTATGACGGAGTGCATGTCGCCCATGAGAAAATATTAAATAAAATAATCGAAACGGCTTCCGAAAAATCGCTTGAGAGTGTAGTGATTACTTTCCATCCCCACCCGAGACTTATTGTACAGCCGAAAGAGAATGGTATTAAATTACTTAGTACCAGAACGGAAAAAATAGCTTTGTTTGACAAGTATCAATTGAATGCACTCGTATTTGTGCCATTCACAATTGATTTTTCGCAGTTGTCTGCGGAAGAATATATTTTGAATTTTCTGGTCAGGTACTTCAGGCCTAAATTCATCATCATTGGTTACGACCACCGGTTCGGAAAGGATCGTAGTGGTGATATTAACCTGTTGAGACATTTTGCGCCAAGAGCTGGATTTGAGGTTATTGAAATTGAAAAGCAGGTCGTGGATGATATTTCAATCAGCTCAACTAAAATTCGAAAGGCACTATCACTTAAAGATATGCAAACAGCCGAGAAATTGCTTGGGCATCCTTACAGCATCATCGGAAAAGTTGTTAAAGGTCGTCAACTTGGTCGTGAACTTGGCTACCCGACGGCCAACGTACAAACTGATGAAAAAGAAAAGTTGATTCCACCCGCAGGTATTTATTCCGTTTGGGTATTTGTCTCAGGTTTAAAATATGGCGGGATGCTTTACATCGGTGATCGTCCCACAGTTGAAGAATTGGGTGTGCAGAGCATTGAGGTAAATATATTTTCATTTTCGGAAGACATTTATGGCAAGTCCATCAAATTGGACATAGTAGACTTTATCAGGGATGATCAAAAATTTGAGTCGCTCAGTGAGTTAAAACAGGCACTTGCAAAAGACAAAATAATTGCACTTAAACAATTGAATTTTACTGCATAGTGAATCCTCTATTAGAAAAGCATTCAGTAGCTGTTGTTATTCTAAACTACAACGGCAGAAAGCACCTGGAAGAATTTCTTCCCTCTGTCGTTACTATGACTGCTGATTGCGCTGATATTTATGTTGCGGATAATGATTCTACCGATGACTCTGTGCTCTTTCTTAAGGAGTACTATGCGCAGGTTCAGTTGATACTGCTTGAGCGGAATTTTGGTTTTGCAGAAGGTTATAACAGAGCTATAGCTGAAATAAATCACGAGTTCGTCATACTACTTAATTCTGATGTGGAAGTGAGTGCAGGATGGTGTGAAGCGCTTACTGAAAGCTTGATTAAGTATCCCGATACTGTAGCGGTCCAGCCCAAAATATTATCTTACAGGGAAAAAGATAAATTTGAACATGCAGGTGCCGCAGGTGGATTGGTAGACTTTCTTGGATACCCATTTTGTCGTGGGAGAATTTTTCTCAAAACGGAAAATGATTTAGGTCAGTACAATGATCAAGCAGAAATATTTTGGGCATCAGGTGCTGCAATGTGCCTTCGCCGCAAGGTTTTTGTCAATATGGGTGGATTTGATGGTGATTATTTTGCCCATATGGAGGAAATTGATTTGTGCTGGAGATTCAAACGAGCTGGTTACCACATCATGTATCAGCCGAATTCTGTGGTTTATCATCTTGGTGGTGGAACGTTGGACTACGACTCACCTTTTAAAGTTTTTCTAAACTTTAGAAATAGTTTGTACACTATTTTTAAAAACAATTCCGCCGTAAAATTATGTTGGCTCATGCCGGCAAGATTAATGCTTGATGGTTTTGCAGGTATTTTTTACCTCAGCAAAGGACAAATTGCCTTGATTTGGATGATCATCAAAGCTCACTTTGCATTTTACTTTTCTATACCGAGACTCATTTTTAAAAGGTTGAAATACAACCAAAACATAAAGTCATATGCCATAGGCATCGAAAACAATACGGGCATTTATAAAAAAAGTATTGTCTTTCAGCATTTTATAAACAAGAAGTCCTCATATTCTGACATTTTCTCACCATGAAAAGCACAACTTTATTTGAGCTTAATGAATACCTAAAGCGTGTTATCGCCCTCAATTTTCAAGAGGCCATTTGGTTGCAATGTGAAATTTCTAACTCCGCACTAAGGCGAGGCCACATGTATTTGGATTTGGTGGAGAAAAATCCGTCATCAAGTGATATTATTGCTCAGTCCAAAGCAACAATCTGGGACAGAAACCTACGGCAACTGACCGATCGTTATGGTAATATGTTGTTTGATATCCTGTCAGAAGGTTCTGAGGTCAATATTCGTGTCAAGGTAGTTTTTCATGAACGATATGGGCTTTCATTACAGATTGAAGACGTAGACTTGAGTTTTACTGTTGGAAGGCTGGCGTTACAGAGGAAGTTTGCCATTGAGAAATTGAAATCTGAAGGTATTTATGATCTGCAACGAAAGTTGCTTCTACCTTCTGTAATTCAGCAGTTTGCCGTAATAAGTTCCGAAAGTGCCGCCGGTTATATTGATTTTACCACCCATCTTAGGCAAAACCAGGAAAAATATGGTTTTGCCATAGATCTTTTTCCTGTTGCTATGCAGGGTGTTAATGCATCAAGGGAAATTCAGGATACACTCGCGATTATTGTTCAAAGTGAAAAACAGTACGATGCTGTTGTGATTGTTAGAGGCGGAGGGTCAAGAATTGACTTGCTGGCATTTGATGATTTTGAGCTTTGCAAATCCATTGCCTTATTCCCATTACCGGTAATTTCGGGTATTGGACATGAAATTGACCAGTCAGTACTTGATGAAATTGCCCATGTTTCATTAAAAACGCCCACTGCTGTTGCGGATTTTTTACTCGAACGTTGCAGAAATTTTGAATACAGAATTATTGAGGTTTTTGGTGCTATTGCCCGAATAAGCGCAGGAGAGCAGCAATTGCAGGCAATAAAAATCAGAAGCATGAGTGAGCATATTTCACTATTGAGCAAGTATTCCTTGCAAGAGGCTGCAAATAAACTGATGTATAATCATGCAGGAGTGAAAGACAAATATACGCAACTCATCAACGGTGAGGTGCTGAAGTTGCTGCACTTTTCTACTTTAATTGAAAGCAATGATCCGGAGACGATTCTAAAAAAAGGCTTCACCATCACCAGACAAAAAGGGAAAAGCATCGGTAGGTTATCTGATGCCAACACTCAGGATATTCTGGAAACAGAGTTTTTTGATGGTTCGATAAAAACGAGGGCAATATAATTACAGCTCGTTATTTAGATTCTTAAGGAACTCAATAAAAACCGGACGGCGTCTGCGTGAAACATCAATTTGTTTGCCGTCATCCATTAGAACATACCCTCCATCTCCCTTTACAAATCTCTTGATAGAGTTTACATTGATTATGTGGCTTTTGTGGATTCTGAAAAAATTCTTTTTTTCCAGCATGTCCTCGTAAATCTTAATCGTTTTGGATGTGGTTATTTTCTCCCCATTTTTTAGGAATATGTGGGTGTAATTGTCTTCAGCCTCCAGTCTGAGCATATCTTTGAGACTAACAAAGTAGATGCTGTCAATGGCGGGAATTGAAATACGCTCAACATTATTTGGATTATTAATGGTTTGGGAAAGTACCTCCAGACGTTCTTTGGTTTTTCCTGTTCGTGGTTTTATTCTGGAAACAGCCGATTTAAGTGCCTCAATATCAATTGGTTTTGGAATAAAATCAATGGCGCTGTATTTAAAGCCTCGATAAGCCAGTTCCGCATAAGCAGAAATGAAAATGATGTCAAAATCAATTACTTTGAGTGATTCCAGCAACTGAAAAACGGTTCCATCTGACAACTGAATATCAAGAAAGGCCACATCAATATTGAAACCCGGAGTTGAGAAAATAGGTGTAGCTTCCGCCACACTTTCAGCAAAACCGCATACCTGAATATCAGGACAGTGTTTCTCAAGCAAACTGCTTAGGTTTTTTCGACCCTTTTCCTCATCCTCGATGATAAATGCTCTCATTTTGTATCAAACAGCTTCTAGGTAAGTTTTGGCATCATGCGATAGCAACACAAATATACTTATAATGTGTAATATCTGCTGAATCTTAGTCGTTTTTTGTGGCGTGGTGAATAAATGCTGGTGGCATATTCAGACAGGATACTATTCTACAGTTTCCGAAGTATTGCTTGAAATGTCTTTTATAAATTGGTGAGAATACGAGTTGAGAAAAATGACCACCGTTCTTCAGTAGAGCTTTCCCCTTGACCGTTAGGCTTCTTACCAGTTCAGCGGGCAATATTGTTATCGGGACTGTTGATATAATCAAATCCACCGAGGATGGAGCAGAAATGACTTCATCAACATCATCTGCAGATCTGTGATGAAAATGTAAACGCCTGTCCTGAATTTGACCAATTTTTTCAGCAAAATTATCATTGATTTCAAAAGAGTGCAATACCGATAAATGGTGCATTTTTTCCAGAATTCGTCTGGTAACCACCCCTGTTCCGGCGCCAAACTCAACAATCACCTGAGGAGTATTTTTGTTGACAAAAGTGGTCAGTTCTTCCTGTGTTTGCGATGAGCTTTCAACAATTGCCCCTGTAGTGCTTACATTTCGCAGAAAACCAATGCTTGTTTTAATAAAATCTCTCAAGGTGCGAAGGATGTTTTTACCGGATTTAGCGTAATGTATTGTTGAATGGTAAACATATATAGGCTATTTGTAATCGAAACTATTCATTATTGTAACATATAAACTGCGAGTTTTAGAGATTGGAAAAAAATTATTCAATTTTATGCAGTTTGCGCTTGATTTCAAAATCTGCTGATTTAATTCTTAGAATATATAATCCCGCAGGTTGAAGACTACCATCCCATTCAAGTCGGACTTTGTCATCCGAAAAATTGACATCATCAAACTTTTTTACGAGGAGACCCTGCGCATTGTAAATTTCAAAATCTCCCTTGCTTTCATTTATATTATGGCCTGAAATATCAATGGTCACTCGGTCAGAAAATGGATTGGGAAAAATAATGACCTTCACTGAGTCAGCTACAATATCATTGTCTGCAACATTTCCCCCTGTTTTGGTTTCGTCTACGCAGTTGGTACATGGAATCTGCATACCGGGCTCAAGAGCGAGGAATGCTGTGTATTTTGAAAGCACTCGATTTTGTTTGCTTATTTCAATTATGTTGTTGATCTGAATATTGCTCAATGCACTACGGGAGTCCAAATCCATAACTTTCAAACCTGCATGTATTTGACTGAATTTTTCATTGTTCAGGTTGTAAGTATTCATAGGTAAATTGATGCTGCGCTCTTCAACGTTACTTTTACTGATTACCGTAACTTCCAGTTGAAATGGTAAATTGCCCTTGAATCTTCCACATTGAACAAGGGTTTTTGAATTGTTCAATTGATCTGGGAATAGCTCAAATCTTTCAAAACAAATTCCGGTTTTAGGTTTTAGGTGTAATTCTATTTGTTTGTCACCAATCTGGTTGTTGTCCATCTGATTCAGAATCTCACCTGTAGTTCGGTTTAAGCTGTAGTTTTCAGGATATTTTTGGACATGGATATGGTTTCCAAAAGTATTTGATGTTAAAATCAGGTAAAACAATTCATTGCCATAGTAATACGTTCCCTGGTTCCAGGTTACAGTGGTTGAAAAATTGGAATAATCTACTACGTATGTAGGTGGAAGTGTGAGATATTCCGCAAAAAGTTCATCTTTGAATTTTTGGGCAACGATTTGGTTGTTTATGGTCTGGTCAGCAGAAAATACTAGTAATGTGCCTCCCTCATGACCCCTAAGAAAGTCATAACTTTCATACAACCCGGTTCGAAGTAAACTAACAGAACCAAGTGACAATTGACCAATGGCGTTGGCTATATTAATTGAATCTGCCGGAATCCAGTCTTGACTAATCCTTTTTATATTTAGTTTATTAAAGAATATATTAAAAGAATCCCTCGCATCGAAATTGTTCAGCAGATAAGACCTGAGATTTTGCAAAATTGCTTGCGCAGATACAAGTGAATTTGTTTCATCGTGATCTAAAAGAATCAAGACTTTCCTTGGTTTAATTACCGATATCGGTAAGAGGTCCTTGGGTCGAACGGCCAGTTGATAAAATCCTTGGTCAGTATTGTTTTTGTCTAAACTATGAGAAAAATAGATGCCGTTACTTTTTTCACCTGAGTAGACAACTGAAATTTCCTGCTGCGATTTTAAGTCTGCAGAACTGATTTGTGCTGAATATATTGGACCCAACAGTGAGTCTTTCTCCTGTCGAAAAGTTGAACTGCCTGATAGGAAGGGATTTTTCCATTCCTGTGTTTCGTATGCAATCAGTCTTAGATCTGCATTCCTATTTGCCCCCCTGAGTATGCTCAATGGGAGATCTGCAGCCAGTTTGCCATCTTTCCATACTAATGGAATCAATACACTCATTTTTACTTTTCGGAAGTTCTTTCAAGCGGCCAGAGGAAACACCCTTAATTCATATTTCTTTCCGAAATTTTTATACAACACAGAGGGACCTC
>CANHEE010000104.1 GCA_947459655.1 Lewinellaceae bacterium | reverse complement strand
CTGTTAAGCCGAATAATGGCGTACCTTTCCTTCAGTTCTGCTATAATATGTTTGTATGCGGCTATTTTCATCCTGGTTGGGTTGTAAAAGGGTAATGATTTGATTTATGCCTGGCAATTCCGCTCGCAAATAACGGAAAAAAGTAGTAATTTCCTACGCAAATGCAGGTAATAATTGCGGCCTTAAATAGGATAATTAATTGGTTCGCATCCTGATGTAAACGACCACAACATGCGGTTCCCATCTCCTCAAAAATCAATTTACCCATATGTTTATGAGCTCCAAGTATATTTTCATTAATAAGATACAAAAAAAATTTGATAATTATTTCTCTCATTTATAGTAAACAACTAATTAATTTAAATAATAATATATAATTCATTTATAGTTAGTTATATGCAAAATAGCAGGCGCCGCTTTTCAGTTATTTCTACCCCAGGCTTTTTTTTAACTAAAATAAATTGTGCGTATATTGTTTTGGAACTATATTTGTCAGGTGTTTATTACCATCCAAGAAATGGCATGAACATAAACAACAACAAATTATTCCCTTGAACAGTGAATGTTCAGACCGCGCACCATCAACAAGTGCGCGGTTTTTTTTTGTTTCAATCATCCGTTTACTGCGCAAAAACGTATACAACGGCAACATGCCAAACGGCTATTTTGACATCTACTGAGCAAGAAATTGAGCATCAAACTGATATAACAAAAGCACTTACCACCTTCTTTTACAGGTTGATTGACAAAAAATGGGGTTGAAATGACAAATAATTTAAAATTTTGATAAAAAATACAACATCAGATGAAGCGAATATTATTTGTCCTGATCTGTAAATTTTTCGTGTCTGCCGGATTCGGTCAGAACCGCACTGCTGATGAGTACAGATTAAAACTGGATGCTTACAGGGCCATGCATCCGCCGGCAATGGTGTTTTTCCATCTTGACAAATTCATTTACCAGCCCGGTGACTCGGTACATTACAAGGCGTACCAGATTGAATCTGAAGATTGGAAGCCGAGACCAAACGCACAGTTCTTTGATGTCAGAATAGTCGAATCTTCAACGGGTAGAACCATACAAAATGAAAAAATTATCGTGGATGCCGGTGTAGGACTAGGGTCCTTTAAGCTGTCCCCTGCTACGATTCCCGGTTCATATAAATTTATTGCAGATTCGCACCTGATGAACTTTGATGCACCTGACATTGACTTCGTCTGTGACTTCATCGTATCATCGGGACAAAATAGCAATGAAAAGACAGATTCAGCGCTCTATGTTGAGTGCTTCATTGAAGGCGGAAAAATCGTTCAGGGGCTACTCAGCCACATTGTCGTCAAAGCCAGCAAAGACGGAATTGGAAAGCTGGTTAATTCTAAAGGAGATTCTCTTGCAAGTGTTCCTGTGACCTACGGATTTTCCTCATTCAAATACCGCCCGAGATCTGAAGACAATCTTTTTGTCCAATTCGGAAACCAGCGTGTTCCACTGCCGACAACCAGTCAGTACGGAACAACTCTTAGCATTGATAATCAGGAGAACGATGCGAATCTAGCCCTAATTTTTGCTGCAAAACTACCTACAGGCGTCAAAGAAAAGCGCATGCTACTGATGTCTGAGCACGATGGAAAAACAGGCCTTTACTTTGACATTGTCGCTCAAAACGGCAAGACCATTCAGATATTTCCCAAAGCAGCGCTACGACATGGAATCAATCGTTTTATGATTATAGACTCTGCCATGAATATCGTTAATGAACGCATGTATTATTACCACAATCCTTCACTACTCTACCTCAATTCCGAGAAAACCGTAAGAGTCGACGGAAATACAGAAGAAATTACACTCAAAATTACTGCTGAAGACAAAGATGGCCAACCTATTGATGCCGACCTTTCAATATCAGTAACCGATAGCACTTGTGCTGCAATTCCTGAACGGAGACAAAATATTGTACAGTCTTTTTCCATTCAGCAAAATCTGGAGAAAGCAATTGAAGGAATTGCCAACCTTTTTAGAGACAATAGGGTCGATGATTCTCGTATGCTGGATTTGTGCATGCTCAGTTCAGTATATGGAAGGTACAAATGGCCCGAAGTAAGTAAATACGAGTACAAGCCTCTAGAACCATTCAGAATTCCATACGCTGATGAGAGACGGGCTCCCAAAGAAAAAGGGTTTAGCCAAGGGAATGGACTCTTTTACTGGAATCCTACTTTGATATTACAGAACGGTAAAGGCCAGGTAACTTTCAGAGTGCCCAAAGGGCTGAAACTCCATTACACCATCGTGGGATTTGACAAGAAAGGCCTTATTGGACAACTGGAATTCTAGCAAAAAAGCATCCCCATTCGCAGGGATGCTTTTTTGACCAATCTTAGTATAAATTCATTAAAAACGGATCTTCAAGATATTGTTTTACAGTTTTGAGAAACCTTGTTGCCTCTGCCCCATTGATTATACGGTGATCAAATCCGATGGTAATCTGCATCCTCAGACGTGGTTCAAATTGCTGCCCATTCCAGACGCCCTCCATTTCTGAACCTGTTACACCGAGTATAGCCCCCTGCGGAGCATTGACCAAAGGCAGGATTCCGGATCCGCCAATCCCTCCAACATTTGAAATGGTAAACGTACCTCCTTCCATGTCTGTAGCCTTGTTTTTTCCCTCTTTGGTTCTATTGGACATTTCAGTAAGTTCCTGCGCGATTTCAAAGATTGACTTCTTTTCACAATCTCTGATAACCGGCACCAGTAGTCCCCTTGGTGTATCGACCGCAATACCTACATTGGCAAACTCCTTGAAAACGATCTCCTTATTCAACATGTCGCAAGATGCGTTGACATATGGATGTTTTATTAGCGCTTTTGCTACAGCTTTTGCTACGATTGCAGTCAGTGTAAGACCCGCACCCTTTGCTTTCACAGCATCCTTGTGCTTGCTTCTAAGGCGCTCCACCTCTGTAATATCAACTTTCTCCAGAATCCATGCATGTGGAATAGTACTCCAAGAGTACGTCATGTTTTCAGCGGTCACCTCCGTAATTCTCGACATCGCTTCCCTGCGAACCTGTCCAAATTTGGAGAAATCGGGCATTGTTTTGTAACTAATTGAACCACCTGAAGTTCCAGCTGAACTTTGCTTTCTTGAATAGAAGTTGATAACATCCATTTTTGAAATCCGGCTATCGCCACCAACCTGACTGAGATCAACTCCCAATTCGCGAGCCAGTTTACGGGCCAGCGGAGATGTACGCTTGTTTGCCACAGAAGCCGTTGCAGGCACTGCTGCCACGGGCTTGCTCACCGCTTGCTCCGGCACAGGATGCGCAGCCACCTTTATGGGTTCAGCAATGGAAACTGCATTCTCAGTCCGGATGATCATTAGAACATCTCCGGCCTTAGCCTCAGAACCGACCTTAGCGACAATTCTGGTAACAACACCGGTCATATCTGCCGGAACCTCGGCATCTACCTTATCTGTGTTTATTGAAGCCACGATGGTATCGGCAGAAACACGATCACCTTCCTTTACATTAATTGTAAGTATTTTACCCACAACACCTTCACCCAGATCCGGTACTCTTAGTTCTGCTTCTGACGATGGGGCGTTTACAGTCGCAGTTGACGCCGTTTCTGCAGGAACCGTAGCTGCTGAAGTTGATTTTCCTGAATCTCCGCTGTCTTTCATAGTAATGAGCACATCACCCATTTTGACTTCAGCTCCCACTTTTGCAACTACAGCAAGAACTTCACCATCAACTTCCGCAGGTACCTCTGCATCAACTTTATCAGTATTGATGTCTGCTATAACAGTATCTTTGTTGATTTTATCACCTGCCTTGACATGTATGTTCAGAATTTTGCCTGTGACACCATCTCCAAGATCTGGAACCTTTATTTCGTATGCCATAATGTTTCTTTTATTAAAAATTAGTGCTGCATCAAGACAATCAGCCGATTATGCAAGTACAGGATCAAACTTATCTTTTTTTATGCCTTGTTTTTTCGCATATTGCTCCACCGTTTTCCAATCAATTTTGCCCTTCGATGCAAGACGATTCAGTGTGGTCAGCACTATAAACTTCGGAGAAATTTCAAAATAATCTCTCAGATCGGGTCTACTTTCAGAAAGGCCAAAACCATCGGTTCCCAAAGCAGTAAAGTCCAAAGGAGACCATTTTGCTATACCATTAGGAAGTGCCTTCATATAGTCTGATGCACAAACAATGATACCCTCTTCTTTTTCAAAACAAGATTCGAAGTAAGATTTTTCTTTTTTCGGACCCGGATTTAGGATATTCCTTCTCTCCGTAGCCGTACAATCACGTGTCAACTCAACATAACTTGTTGCGCTCCAGATGTCTACTGAAATACCAAATTCACTTTCAAGTACTTCCGCTGCCGCAAGAACCTGCTGCATAATTGAACCTGATCCGAGCAAATGTGCTTTGAGTCCCTTTGTAACCTTTTTGGATGATTCACGGAAACGATACAATCCCTTTATAATTCCGGACTCAGCACCCTCAGGCATAGCAGGCTGAACATAATTTTCATTGTAGAGCATCATGTAGTAAATGAGCTTCTCATTTTCCGTGTACATTTTTTTAATTCCATCTTTCACAATTACCGCAACCTCATAGGCAAAACTTGGGTCGTAGGACACCACGCTTGGTACGGTCGCTGCAATCATCAGAGAGTGCCCATCCTCGTGCTGTAAGCCTTCTCCGTTCAAGGTAGTTCGCCCGGCTGTCCCTCCCAATAGAAATCCCTTACACAACTGATCGGCAGCAGCCCAAACAAAATCGCCGATGCGCTGAAAACCGAACATTGAGTAGTAGATGTAAAATGGAATAGTCGGAACATTGTGGAGGAAATAGGCTGTGCCTGCAGCAGAGAAAGTACTGATGCCCCCAGCCTCATTAATGCCCTCCTGCATGACCTGACCATTTGTTTTTTCACGGTAAACAATAGTAGATGCACCAATTGGCATTGGATGATAATTCTGTCCCAACGGATTGTATATACCTGCGGAACTAAAAAGTCCCTCCATACCAAAAGTCTGCGCCTCATCGGGAACAATCGGCACAACGTACTGGCCCATATTCCGGTCTTTTGTCAGACTTGTGATTAATCTCACCATGATTAGTGTCGTTGAAGGAGTGGCGTCTCCACTTCCTGCATAATAGGCAGAAAAATTACTTTCATCCGGCATGGTAATCGGAGGACAATTATCCTCTCGCGAAGGAACAAATCCACCCAGTGCCGTCCTTTGTTTCAGAAGATACTTGATTTCAGGACTATCAGCTGAAGGCTTCCAGAAATCGGCATTGGCTGCTGCCTCTTCTGAAATAGGTATATTTAGAGATTTTGCAAGCTTTACCCTTGTTTCATCCTTGAATTTCTTAGTATTATGGGCGGTATTCATACCTGCACTTGGCAATCTGAAACCCTTAATTGTCTTCATCAGAATGACGGCCGGTTTACCAGCCTTCATGGCTCTGTCATAGGCTGCATAAACTTTTTTATGGTCATGGCCTCCCCTTTTCAGGTTCATTATCTGCTCATCACTGAGCTTGTCAAGTACTTCCCTGACCTTTATATTGTCACCCGCAAGAAGTGCCCTTTTTTGCCCTGCATCTGTAAGCGTTGACATGTAAAGGTAGTCGCCGTCGGGAATTTCTTCCAAACGATCCTGAAGATAGCCCTCTTCATCATGTAAGAAAATATCATCAAACTCGCTGCTCCATAGACACTTGATAACTTCCCAACCGCTACCTGCAAAACTTCTTTCGTGCTCCTGAATAACTTTGCCATTTCCCCTCACAGGTCCGTCAAGTCGTTGCAAATTACAATTTATGACGAAAATGATGTTATCTAGTTTTTCCCGTACAGCAATGTTAATTGATCCGTAAATCTCGGGCTCATCCATTTCTCCATCGCCAATATAACACCAAATCTTTCCTCCATTGGCCGGTTTCAGACCTCTGTTTTCAAGGTACTTCCAGAATCTAGCCTGGTAAATTCCCATCATAGGACCCAATCCCATTGATACAGATGGATAGGCCCAATAATCAGGCATCCTCCGCGGGTGCGGATAAGAGGCAAGACCTCCGCCTTCGGCAAGCTCTCTTCTGAAGTTCAACAAATGGCGTTCGGTAAGTCTGCCCTCCATGAAACCTCTGGCATAAACACCTGGCGAGGCATGCCCCTGAATCATAAATAAATCTCCACCGTAATCAGCAGAGCGCTTTCGCAGAAAATGATTAAAAGCAACTTCAAATAATGTAGCACAACCGGCGAATGTGGAAATGTGACCACCTACACCGGAATCAGAATCTGAAGCTTTCAGCACCATGCACATGGCATTCCAGCGCATGATGTCCTCCAGCCGCTGTTCCATGTCAATATCACCGGGGTATTCGGGCTGTTCACTCTTATGTATGGTGTTTACATATGGTGAGTTGAGATAGTTGCCACCAAGTGTTATCCCTTTTTTTGCAGCCAGGCGACGAAGCTCTGAAAACAAACCCTGAACTTTCTCCCGGGGCTCATCTGCGATTATCTCTTCCAGTGCTTCAAGCCATTCGGCTTGTTCCAATTGCCATTCGTTGTTAGCCATATAATTGTTGATAGCCTCTTAAAGCTTTATTTTTCAAAAAAAGATTCGATTCACTACGAAACACCCTATCGGAATGCGGCCCGAAAAAGCGCGCAAAAGTACATATAAAATGGGAATTTTAAAATTAAATTTGCGCTATTCATCTGATCAGAAACATCATTGAAGTCCTATTTGTTGCGACTATTTTTCATCACCCTTTACCTCAATAATTTCAATCCTACGCTCTTTCGCAGCACTTATATTATAGATAGATCCGGCTTCATTGTGCTCGTCATCTGAAATGTTCTTGGCAGCGGTTTCTTCCCCAAAAGAGACAAGTGTCAGCTTCAACTGACCGTTTTTAAAGTACTTTTCAAGTGAATTGTTTTGGTAGGTAAACCAGTAATTGTAAAGACTCCGAACCCTCCTCTGGCCCAAAAAGTTATTGTATTGATTCTTTGCAAGAGGACTGGCATAACCTTTCAAAATGATTTCGTACTGATCGCCCTGCTCAAGCCGGTACAGGAGTGCAGGAGTAAAAGCCCTGAGTTTTTCAAAATTGGGTTTTATTGTCTGCTCAAAAAACAACATCATATCAATCTCCGTTTGGATTTTCTGAAGCGGAGACATACCTTTCCCCGACTTCTCCATATACTCCACTTTTCGGGAATAATATTGAAAAAAAGACTCTTCGTAAGTCTTACCGGTAGTTGTTGAGGTGGTATTCCTGTCCGGTTCATCGTTGTCAAAATACAGTGGCAACGGCAAAAAAGCATCCAATCCGGATTTCCTGTATGTACCTGGCTTTGACGGAGCTGATTTAACGGATACAGCAGCCACTTCCTCTCCAGACTGTTTTTGTTTAACTGAATCCACTGCCGCAACTTTTTGCTTTTCTTCAACTACTGGTACAGGCATCTTATTTTTCTTTACATCCTTTCCAGCGACAATTTCTAATCCTTTAACAGGTGCCTTTTCTGCAATTTTTCCTGACGGAACTTCTGCATTTTTTTTAACCTGTGATTCGACAGAGGCAGGATTAGCTACTGAAACCGAATCTTGCTTTTTATTTTTCCCTACAAGGTCTGCATCCGGTTTTAGGGTAGTTTTTTTACTGTTGTCGGAGACGATAGGCACCTGCGCAACCATAGAATCTTTTACCGCAGGCTTCAGGATTTCAGTTGGAAAAATAGCCTTGTAAATATCGTAGCAGCAGGTTTCGTTCCTGGAATCCAAAAACATTGAACCCATCCTATTGGAGGAAAAATAAGCTTCCCTGCCATCAGGCAAAACATAGAAACAAAAGTCATTGCAACTGCTGTTGAGCGGAACGCCCATGTTCCGTGGTGCTGTATAAACACCACCTTTTTTCTCCGAGCTAAAAATATCGAGGCCACCCATTGTTTGATAACCATCTGAACTGAAATATAGGCACTTGTTCTTCTGAGAGTAGAAAGGTGTCATCTCATCACCAGTGGTATTTATGGCTGCAAGATTGACTGGCGCTGAGTACCGGTCCTTCCCAAGCACAATGCTGTACCAAATGTCGTGCTTCCCTTTTCCTTCCTTCCTATCCGACACAAAATACAATACTTCATTCCCTGTTTCGTCCGTTCCCAACGAGGGTTGGGTGCTTGATGTCATCGGCATATTAATGTGGTTGGGGAGTCTTACGGGTTTTGACCATCCATTTCCTTTTTTGGTCCTTGAGTACAAATCACAGCGGATTCGTTCGGTTTTGTCCGGATACTCACACAAACAAAAAATCACTTTGTCTTGCTTCGGACCAAAAGTAATGCTTGCTGTATGAAGACTTTCGGCGTTAAAACCTGTCGTGGGACGCGCTGCAGCATCATCTACCGTTTCCATAATCTTCGTGATCAGACGCGGTGGCACCTGATTGTCATTCTTGTTTTCAAAACGCAATGACGAAAACAGCAAAGTATCGTTTTTTTGTACTGCACCAAATTCTGAGTAGGGAGTGTTCACATTTTTCCCCAGATGCTCTATGGTAATGTCTTTGGGATTTGAAGCCTGAGTGGAGGCCCATTCACATGATTTCAGCTCTGTCTTGGCCAGAGCCCTGTAATTTTCGGGTGACCCTTTCTGACCTATGAATGCCCGAAAACCTTCCCCCGCAGACATGTAATTTCCCAGATTTTTATTCATCACAGCCTTCCAGTATTCCGCCAGCGGGTATTTTTTCTCCTCATCAGACTCCAATACCTTGCTATACAGTTGCAGCGCCAGCGTTAATGCTGTACTCTGCCGAGCAGCCTCAGCTGTTTTCCACACCAAATCCGTGCCGACGAAACCTGCCTCAGCTGCTTCCAGATAAAATTGCAAAGCAGCATGGTAGTCCCTTTTCATCATCGCATCGTCACCGGCCTCAGTAAAGGCTGCCGACGTCTGAGCATAACCTGTGACGAAAAAAATGAAAAATGCAAAAAGGATTGAAAACAGTCTGTACTTCACGATGCGTATTTTAACGGTATTTCGGAGCATTGCATTAGAAAATCGGACAAGATTTCGAACTTTTTAGAGCTTTGACTTTCGTAATCAGGTACTGCAGAGACAACTCGGGGCCTCCCCGACCACCATTAGCAATCCTGAACTGCGACAATGTGATATCGTAGCTCAGTCCAAACCGATATCTTTCTGTATGAAATTCAACAGCCGGTATCACTGCATCTTCCCTTTCAGCATAGCGGTAACTCACACCGAATTGAAACGCCCTATGTGTGTATTTGCTCTGAGAAAGGTAAACTCTGTAAAAATGGCTTAGAAAAAAAGCATTGTATGGACCTTGCGCCTGGCCGCCGACGTTTGTCAGCACATCCCACTTGCGGTTGATTTTAAAGGTGGTCAGTACGTGATATACTTTTCTGCTGTAGAGGTAAGATGCGTCTTTTTGAAAATTAACTTTCGGCTGCTGGGGGTGATACATACCAAATCCAAAATCCAGATGAGAGCGTTTGTCTTTCAACTGCATCCTATAATTCAGTCCCACCCCGAAATCCAGAAAAAAAGTACTGTAATTGTTGAAATTTTCTGCAGTCGGTGCATTCGGATTGTAGGCAAAGCCATCAAACTGGTGATCAAAAGTCAGGCCTTTGTCTTCAAAATAACGCGAGCGGAATCCAAGCTGCGCACCCACAGAAATCAGATTTAGCTCACCGATTTTCTTCACGTAACTACCGTTCCATGCCATCTGCAAAAGGCTCATTCGGGAATCCCCTGTCCTATCATAGTTGAATACGGCACCATTAGTGAAAAAGCTGTTTTTGACCTTTTGAAAGTTGAGTTTCTGGTCAAAAGAACCTGAAAATGTGAGGTAATT
>CANHEE010000103.1 GCA_947459655.1 Lewinellaceae bacterium | reverse complement strand
GTGAAAATTGTGTGTGGCAATGAAGGTGCGAAAAATTGGACATAGGAAGAGGATTTCAGGCATTAGACGTATGAACACAAAGGTACAAAACAAATGTCAAAAGTGGATTTCTGTCTGTAGAAAATACCCCCTGTTTTTGGCATTTAAAAATAGGAGATATGGGTGCTAAAAAAACCAGACCAAGCTGATTTGCTCGGTCCGGTTCTATTGTTTCTTGCCTTCGCCCTTTGGTATGTTTGGCTGCTCAGGTATTGGAGTGTATTGTGGCTCTATTTAGCTACTGTGCCTTCTTTTTACCAGTTTGATAAACGTTTTTGCTTGTCTTTCTTTTGTAGACCAGTCAAAGCGCGTGGCCAGGATGACCAGCAGCTTTTTTGCGCCTTCAAATCCTGCAGCGATGTTCAGGGAGTGCAGTGCGTTCTCAAATTCATTGATGTTGCCGTCAAACAGCTCATTCAGGAAGATAATACGTTCGTTGAGACTCATGCCTTTCTTCAGGTCATCAATGGGCATTTCTCCCAGCTTATCTGACAATTCCCGGCCGGATTTCTCTTCAAAAAGTTCATTGTTGTCCACTCTTCCGCCGGTTGGCTTGATGAGCGGTCGCTGGTCTGTTTTTGCAGCCAGGGGCGCCTGTTTTGAAATGCTTTGAATAATGGCCTGGAAATCATCGTTTGAAGATTCGCTTTCAGCGGTTTTGGTCTCTTTTTCAGCTGCAGGAGGTTCAGCTGCTGGCGTTTCTTTAGCGGTTTTTGGAATAAAAATCTCCTCTTTAACAGTTTCGACGACAGGGGCAGGCGCCGGTTCTGGTGCGACAGGCTGCTTATTTTCCGGTTTTACTTCTTGATTGGTCTCCTGTTTTTGCGCTGTTTGAACCTTTTCCGCTGGCTGGACAGATATCTTGGTGATGGTCTCCTCGGGTGTGACTTCACTAATGCTATCTGCGTTTGGCTGCTTATTTTCGGACTCCAGCAATGACTCGTAGAATTCACGAACATAGCCCAGCAAGAGGTCCCGTTCAATTCTGGAAACCTTTTCTTCTGCACTGATTTGTTGGAATAAGCTGTTGATTTTATCCAGTAATTTTTTTGATTCTTTCATTGCCATGGTCGGAGTCAAGTTATTTTTAAATTGTTTTTGTTAGTCAGCTTAAAAGTCTATTTTCGCCGTGAATACGGAATGCAGGGGCAAGTGTTTTCCAATTACGGTTGATTTTTTTATATTTATGTTTTTAGAACCACATTTCAGAGGACAGCGAAGCGGTTGGATTGAAGTCGTTTGTGGCTCAATGTTTTCTGGTAAAACGGAAGAGCTGCTCAGAAGATTGCGCAGAGCGAAAATTGCCAATCAGAATGTTGCCATTTATAAGCCTGCAATCGATGTCCGTTACGATGAAACGCGTGTGGTATCACATGATGCATCTTCCATCGAAGCGAATGTGCTAAGTCATTCCTCAGATTTGCTGAATGTAGATTCTGAAATTAATGTAGTGGGAATAGATGAGGCACAGTTTTTTGACATGCAGCTCACTGATGTTTGCCAGGAACTTGCACTTAGAAACATCAGGGTAATCGTTGCGGGACTGGATATGGATTACCGTGGAATGCCATTTGGCCCTATGCCCAATTTGCTCGCTGTGGCGGAGTATATCACTAAAGTGCATGCCATCTGTGTGCACTGCGGAAATCTTGCTACCCATTCTTACCGCCTTAGTGAACACGATTCAGTGGTGTTGCTAGGAGAAAAAGACCGCTATGAGCCCCGCTGTCGAACCTGCTACAGCATGGGAAACATCATGAAACTTATCTGATCAGTTTGCAGTTTTCGCAGTATTCAGAGATTTGACTTCAGCCATCTCAACAGCCAAAGTACCACGCAGCTGCCCACCAATGCCATTATGAAGGTGCCCAGAATCCGCTTGGGTTCCAGATCAATCCATTCAAACAAATAGGAACCAACAATACTGCCCAAAATACCAATAATGATGACGTTGAGCAGACCTTTACCTGGTTGTCTCATTAATATTCCCGCCAGCCAACCGGCCGCAGCTCCAAGCAACAGAATTTGCAGTGCATGTATCATAGAATTGTATCAAGTAGGGTGTAGGCTATTCTTTTCATACCGGACAAGATTTGAAGGCTTTGCCCTGCCCAATATTGTTCAGCAAATAAAAGAAAACATATTGAAAAAATGTCAACAAACACATTCCTTTCTGCTTATCGTACGAACCGGTCAACCGATTTTATATAAAAATAAGGTTTAGGTTACTGCAGATTCCGGGAGATGAGTAAAATAGCGACTTTTCTACTACCAGCATCAGGTATAACTCCACTACAAGGCATATGTAAAAAAAACATTATTTATAAAATCACATTAGTCAGTAAAAATTATATAAATTATTTTTGATATATATCTCGCACTCCAATCTTAGCCGCGTTACATCGTAAAACCCTTCATTTGCGACTCTTTTTGCTGGTTTATACATTGTAAAAAAGTCAAATATTTTATTTTTTTTATATAAATATTGCTGTCTTACACTATGTTAAATTTTAAACATATTAAAATTTGGCACAATATTTTGATGTGAAAAGTTGCCCGGTCCCCGAAGCAGACAAGAAATGTCGGATGCCATCTGCAAACCGGTTGTACGATCAGCTGGAGTGGTTTACTCCAGATTGTACTTTACGGTAGCGGTTTTGTGCCATTGGTTTCAATATGTGTACAAAATTGCATCCCGGCTGTCAATAAGGGTCAGGAAAACACTTTATTAATCAATTAAATCTAACAACAAACTAATTATCCTTCTTATGAGAAAGATGAAATTTGCCCCCCTCCATGGGTTTGTAATGATTGTATTTTTTATGCTGTCCCTTGTGAGAGCTAATGCTCAACAGGGCATTGCGTGTCAAAATCACATCAATGCTTCCATCAGTGAGGACTGCACTGCAAATTTGACATCAATTGTTGCCGCGGCAGGTCCGGGGGTCAGCATTGCTGTCAAAAGTGGGAATACCTACCTTCCACAGATTGCTCCAAACTCATATGGTTTGTATGCGAGTAATATTATCCTGGGTAATATCTACACGTACGAATTGAGTAACGGAACAACCAAATGCTGGGGAACCATCCGATTTGAGGACAAACTGGCTCCGAAAATCTTATGCCCTGCTTCGGCTGCAGTCAACTGTAATGCCGTTTATGGCTTCAGTACCTCAGAGGTTGAAATACTTGGATCCGGAACTCCGGGGGCGGGTCAGGTCCTTGCGTCCGACTACTTGTCTAAATACCAGTTGCTGCTTCCGCTTGTTCAGGAATGCTCGGCATACCGCGTTTTCTATGCAGACACCAAAACGCTTAATTGTACTCCTGGTTCTATAGGTTCGGTTACCCGTACATTCCGTGCAGTTGATGCGAATGGAAATGTAAGCTCTTGTTCGCAACAGATTACTATCCTGGCGGCACCAGCACCCGCGGTGACTCCTAACAATATCTCAATAACGGTTTGTCCGGCTGATATCAATCTTGCAAATTACACGCCTGCAGCACTTGCATCAAACAGCAATCCTGCCATCAGCGCAGCAGCCTATCCATCTTTTACAAGTGGTGACTGCATGAGGACAGCCTCTTACACTGACAAGGTTACCTCAAACGTTTGCGGTATGAAAATTGTGCGCACCTGGGTTGTGGTTGATATGTGCACTGGAACCATCATGCAACTGGCACCGAATTCAGAGGGTTCAATTGTGCAAATCATTTCATTGACGGATAACCAGGCGCCTGCAGTTTCTGCTGGCAATCAGATTTCTCCCTCAATTGAAATTGGAACAGGGGCTCTGAATTGCCTGTCCGGTCAAAGCGTTTTGTTTCCACAGTTTGAAGACAATTGCAACATTGTAAGCCGTACACTTACTGTAAACGGTATCACTTACACTGCCGGTACCAATGGTGCAATCAATGTCAACGGACTTCCAATTGGGTCTCACGTAGGAACCTACCGGGCAACAGATGCATGTGGTAATATCGGGTTGGTAACCCAGGTAATTCAAGTAGCTGATAAAATGGCTCCTGTAGCCATCGCAGATCAGAACACAAATGTGGCATTTACAATTGACTGTACAGCTTCAGTGAATGCAACAAGTTTTGATGATGGCTCGCTTGACAATTGTTGTCTTGATGTCAATCGTTTTGAGGTAAAGCGTGTGAACGAACTTACAGATGCGAAATATGCCAATCTGGAAGGAAATGCCTCATTTAGCAATAAACTTTCTTTTGTAAAAGAGGATCTAAACGGCTTGTGCAGCAATACTGTAAAGGTGTGTTTCAGGGTCTGGGATTGTAACAACAACTCCAACTCTGCGATTGTGGATGTTAAACTTGAAGATAAAATTGGTCCTGTAGCAGCAGGTGCAGACACTATTGTGACCTGCGGAAACAATGCCTCCGGTACCGCTTGGCTGAACACTTGGGCCAACCGTTTTCAGTCATTGAACATCCTTCAGTACCCTCCGGTTTTTGGATCCAATCCGGGCTACATTGATAACTGTGACGCTACCGTTTCCTGGAGTGCCGTGGAAGGATCAATTGACCAGTGTAACAAGGGAAGTATGAGCATTAAGGCTATTGTTAAAGACAGATGTGACCGTCAGGCCATTGCAAACTTTACCTATAACTCAGCTCATCAGACAATATTCAAGATTACGTTACCAAAGAATACCGGATATACATGTCCTGGTTCTGCTGTCCCATCAGCAGCTCAGGCGATATCAGATGCACGAAAAACCCTTGTGACGCTGGCAGGCTGTCCGGTGGTGGCAGTTGACATCAAGTCTGAAGAAATTCTCTCAGCAACGGGTGGTGCTTGCTACCGCATCAAAAGAACATGGGTTGTTGCCAGTCTTTGCAACAATGGTATGATGAAAGGGGATAAGAATTTTGATGATACAGCCATAATGGGCAATTTCAATAGCGATTATACCTATGACAGTACCCTCGACGGAGACAATGTTTTCGGTTCAGACGAGAATGATGACAAGTATGTAGAATACATCCAGCTTATCGATGTTTTTGATTCTGAAAAACCTGTCATCACTAATGAGATAGCTCCTGCATTGGTCAGAGAAGGAAAATGCATATTGAAGCTGACCATGGGTGGTTTTGATGCCAATGATCAGTGTGCACCGGTGGTTGACAAATCTTGGTCACTATTGGATATCAACAAAAATCCTGTAGTTACAGGTACAAATCCCACAACCTATGCCGGTGGAAGAACTTTCCCTGCAGCCTATACTTTTACTGCTGCTGATTTTGGAAAAAAATACTATCTACGCTACAGGGCAGAAGATCGTTGCGGAAATCTTGAGGTGAGAGATTACCTTATCGAACCTACTGACATCATCAAGCCAACGACAGTTTGCTACCAGGGACTATCGGCAGACCTGCTTCCTACGACAGGTGAAGTATGTCTAACTGCAACCATGTTTGATGCGGGAAGTTCTGACGGATGTGGCATCGATGCCAGAAACAGTGTCATCCTGCCGGCTGTATCAAATCAGCCTCCGTCTTCAAATACCCGTATTTTTAGCGCCGACAATACGGTTGAACTTCGCATAGAGCGAGCGAGTGGCAATCCGTTGTCGTTTGGCAACTCCGTGCCTACGACCAATATGGTGTGGATTGGTTGTACGGGTATCGTTCCGATTCGTCTCTGGAGCATAGATGCTGCTGGGAATGCAGATTTCTGCGATACTTATGTGCAGATACAAAACAACATGAATGCAGTTCCAAAAGAAGGTGTTTGTCCTGCAGTAAATATCAATGGTTCGCGGATAAGCGGAACTGTCAGCACTTCAAACGGAAATGCACTTGACAACGCCTACGTTGTAGCTACTACAAGTGCAGGTCTGAATGGTAAATTGACAGGAAAGATCATTTCCGGAAAATACCAGCTGCTGATGGGTAACGGAACGGATGTGAAACTGGCTGCCGACAAAAATGACAACCCATTGAACGGGGTCTCTACCTATGACCTCGTTCTGATTAGTAAGCATATCCTGGGAACACAGAACATCAGCAATATGTACGCAAGACAGGCCGCAGACATCAACAACAATGGTAAGATTACCACTTCCGATATTGTTGAATTGCGCAAAATGATTCTCGGTCTGCAGGCAAACTTCAATAACAACAAATCGTGGAGATTCTTTGATGCTCAAATGAATGAAGAAATCGTCATCAAGAACATTCAGAACGATACAAAAGTAGATTTCACAGCAGTTAAAATAGGTGATATCAATGGAAATGCGAATACCGCGTCAGTTCAACGTACTGCAGGCACACATGAGTTCAATGTCAATGACCGCAATGTGCAGACAGGCGAAACGGTAATACTCAACCTATCCGGAACCGAAGGTTTTGGATTTACGATGAACTATGATGCAAATGCACTTGAAGTGATGAGCATAGATGAAAACTCTGCTATTCTTGAAAAAGGAACCATTACAACAGCACAGATCGGATCTGACTTCAGTGTGACTTTCAGAGCAGTTGCGCCGGTAACTCTGAGCAAAGCTATATCAATTAACTCTTCTGTAACAGCTGCTGAGGCCGTCGTGAATGGCGAGTTGTATGGTGTCGCTTTGAAATTCAGCAACAAATCCGGTGGATTTGAATTGTTCCAGAACCAGCCCAATCCATTCCGTGCGGCTACTTTAATCAGTTTCAGTACACCAGTGGAAAATACTTACACCCTTACGGTAACAGACATCGCAGGAAGGGTAGTCAGTACTTCAACCGGAATGGCAGTAAAGGGAGTGAATCAGGTCAGTATTGAAATGGCAAATCCGGGCGTATACCATTATACCCTTACCACCGGAAACCACATCGCTACACGAAAAATGATAGTACTAGAATAAAGGATTTAATTACGATTTTCAGTTTGCAAACGCCCCGCTCCTAAAAGAAGGAACGGGGCGTTTGGCTTTTTATGTGAAAATAATACCCGCTTAACGATTACTTTATTTTGCAATTCTAATTTTGGACGATCAATAATGCGCAGTTGCATATTGATCGTTATGGCTTTTTTTATCCCGCAAAGGTTACAGGGGATAGAAAACAGCCATTTTTTTTGTATTTCCCCTCCAATGTTAAGCCAATGTAAACTCAGGATTAAGGAATCGATAAGTTTCCTGAAGTATCTATCCTACCTGAAAAAATCAGCACAAATTTGCAGCGGAATTAAAAATTAACATTAAAACAACTTACGATTAACAAAACGCATAATGAGAGTCCTAATATTAACAATGTTTTACCTGGTGGTTAATTATCTGCCGCTCAGCGGACAGAAAAAAGTGATTGAATTTACACTGCGTGTTATTGAAAAAATGACAATTCCAGTGAAATTCGCGGGCGTAATTTTCGGCGTGATACTTTTTGTTGCAGGCGCTTCCGCACAGACAGACAGCCTCAGGGCACATTTATCATCAGAAGCCCTGAAACAGAAAAAATGGTACGATAATTTTTCAATCAGGGGTTATGTGCAAACGAGGTACAACAGACTTCTTGAAACAAACGAAAATCTTGGATGTGAACAATGTGACCGGTCCTGGGGAAAAGACGGTGGTTTTTTTCTGAGGCGTACAAGGATTATTTTTTCTGGTCAGATATCTAAAAATGTATTTCTGTACATTCAACCAGATTTTGCAAGCAGTCCTGCTTCTGACAGATTGCATTTTGGACAGTTGAGAGATGCGTATTTTGATGTCGGAGTAGATAATGACAATGAATTCAGATTCAGAATAGGACAGAGTAAGGTGCCATATGGTTTTGAAAATATGCAATCAAGCCAGAATAGGATTCCGTTAGACAGAAATGATGCACTTAACAGCGCCGTTTCCAATGAAAGGGATTTGGGTGTTTTCTTTTACTGGGCTCCTAAAAATAAAAGAAAACTATTTTCAAGCTTGGTAAATGACGGTCTGAAAGGAAGCGGTGACTATGGCGTTTTTGCTTTTGGAGTGTACAATGGTCAAACAGCAAACAACCTGGAGTTGAACAACGAACCTCATGTGGTGAGTCGTTTTAGTTATCCTTTTGAATACAAAAATCAAATAATCGAACTTGGAGTGCAGGCATATACGGGGAAATGGGTGATGCCAAAAGCAAACCTTAGTAATGGCGTGAAAACCACTGCAGATTTGAACTATCTAGACCGGAGGGTAGCGGGCACTTTTGTCCTTTATCCCAAACCATTCGGTATCCAGGCAGAGTACAATGTTGGTAGCGGTCCACAGTTCAACAAAGCTACTGACTCGATTGAGGTTAAACCGCTCAGTGGAGGCTACGTGACTTTAAGTTATCTGACCAAGATCCGCAAGCAAACATTGATTCCCTTTGTCAGATACCAATACTACGATGGAGGTAAAAAGCATGAACGTGATGCCAGAAGTTACAATGTGCGGGAATTCGAAATAGGTGCTGAATGGCAGGTAAACAAGAATTTTGAATTGGTGGTAAATTACACTACTTCCAGCAGAAGATATGAGGATTTTTTGAAGCAGGATAATTTACAGGTTGGCAATTTGTTGAGAATTCAGGCGCAATTAAATTTCTAAATCAGTTGGTCCGGGTTAGGAAATGTAGCCGTCAAGTACTTTTCTGAATTACCTTATGTACATTGGTCAGTAGGCTTTTTTTAGATTAAAATTGCGATTAATCATTCATTTTTTACAGTAGTGCCATGGGTTATTTTGGGTATTCCGATACTAAGAACCCATGAAATGAATGAATACTTGTTTTCGCAATAAGTTTGGTTTCGTGAGCGCAGCTGGAAAAAGGATATCCCCCGTACACAAGCAGGTCGATGCACCAATAATTTTCAACAGAGTTATCTATTACAATGCCTTTACATTCCGGATGCAGTTCCGCTTCTGAAATTAAAGGCGGGGTTCACACAAAATTAACATTGGGTTAATATTGGATGAATACATTTGTGCAGGAATTTAATTTTTTAAACCAAATCATTATAAAATGAATCTGAATACCATCATCGGAATCTTTGTTCCTAAGGATCGCAAGTTTTTTGACAAATTTGAGACTGCTGCTGAAAATCTTGTAGGCATTGCAGGTGAATTAAAAAACCTGATGAATGAGCACGACCATGAAAAGCGTTCTGAACTGGTTAAAAAAATCCATAGTCTTGAAAATGCCGGTGATGCCATCACGCATGACCTGATGATTGAGCTGAGTTCAAATTTCATTACGCCATTTGACCGTGAGGACATTCATGCGCTGGCAACAGCAATGGATAATGTGGCTGATTTTATTGATGCTTCTGCAAAGAGAATCGAGTTGTACCAGATTGACGTGATCACTGAGCCGATGAAGCAACTGGCAGAGCTAGTGGAGCAATCAGTGAAAGAACTTTCGGTTGCCATCAAGGAAATGCGCAGCATGAAAAATGTCGTTCGTGTAAAAGAAGCTTTAGTGAGGATTAACAGCATTGAAAATCACTCCGATACCATTTACAATTACGCCATTGCGGAACTTTTCAAAACAGAAAAGGATGCCATTAACCTGATCAAGGTAAGAGAAATTCTGGAGCACCTGGAGACAGCCACTGATCGTTGCGAGGATGTTGCTGATGTAATTGAATCCATCATTATTAAAAATTCATAAACCGAGGCACATGACTTTAGTAATCGCTATCATTGTGTTGGCCCTGCTTTTTGATTACATCAATGGCTTTCACGATGCTGCTAATTCCATTGCTACGGTAGTTTCGACAAGGGTTTTGTCGCCTGCTGCGGCCGTAGTTTGGGCAGCTTTTTTCAATTTCATTGCATATTATCTATTTGAGCTGCATGTGGCAGACCAGGTCGCAAAGACTGTAAAGCCAGAGGGGATTACGCTGGTTGTGGTGTTTTCCGGTCTGATTGCGGCAATCGCTTGGAATCTGTTTACCTGGTGGAAAGGTATTCCATCATCCTCTTCACATACCCTTATTGGTGGTTTTGCGGGAGCAGCCATTGCACTTACACATTTTCTTAGACTTGCCACACTTTTTGCACTTTGCTGCTGGTGTCTTTTTCAT
>CANHEE010000102.1 GCA_947459655.1 Lewinellaceae bacterium | reverse complement strand
ATCTCCGTGCGGTCCGCCGATTACAAACTTGCCTGTTGGATTGATGTGGTAAGTCATTTTATCGTTGAACAGTCTGCGCAGCGAAGGCTTGAGCTGTCTTTTTACACGTGGGATAACGTATTCGATGATATCCTTCCTGATGGTTGACAGCATAACGTCATCTTTTGCAAAATCATCGTGCTGTGTTGACACCACGATGGTATCTATTCTCGAAGGCTTGTGTTTGTCTGTATATTCGATCGTCACCTGTGACTTGGCATCCGGACGAAGGTATTTCATCCTTTTTCCCTCTCTGCGAATGGAGGCGAGTTCCTGCAAAATTTTGTGGGAAATATCCAGCGCAAGTGGCATCATGTTTTCTGTTTCATTGGTTGCATAACCGAACATCATCCCTTGGTCACCTGCTCCCTGAGCATTTGCCCTGCTTTCAAAATCATTCTTTTCAGTAGCGCGGTCTACTCCCCTGTTGATGTCGGTACTTTGGTCGTGAATCGCCGACAAAATACCGCATGATTCTGCCTCAAACATGTACTCTGCTTTGGTGTACCCGATTTTCCTGATGACATTTCGGGTAATTTCCTGCACATCCAGGAAAGCACGGGACTTGACTTCGCCTGCAAGGACTACCTGTCCGGTGGTTACCAGCGTTTCGCATGCTACCTTGGAATCAGGGTCAAATGCCAGGTAATGGTCAATCAACGCATCGGAGATCTGGTCCGCAACTTTATCAGGATGTCCTTCTGAAACCGACTCAGAAGTAAATAAATAAGGCATCTTCAGTATTTTTATTTGTCGAAAAAAAGGTGCTCTGAGAAGCAGGCGCAAAACTACAAATACTTTATAAAAAAAGAGAATTGGGCTAAAAATTAAGCCTCGATTAACTTTTTTATCTTTGCTTTGTCTCAGAAACAAAACCCTTGAGCGCATCCTGAGAAAGATTTAAAAGCGCTTTATCCCATGATCAGGTTCTTTAAAAAAATCTACCCCATTCAGCAAGAAAAAATGCGAATAAAGATCCAGAAAATACTGACTGTACTGGCACTGAGCTTTTTTATGGTGCCTGCAAAAAACTGTATGGCAAAAAACAATGTACGCGACAGCATTATCGTGTACGTCTTCCTGTCCGAAAGTTGTCCGATCTGCCGCAACCAGACCCTGTCTCTTCGTGAACTGTACAAATCATACCAGCATCATTCTATTGGATTTGTAGGTGTTTTTCCCAATCTTGAGCACTCCTCGCAGGAAACAATCGAAAAATTTGGAAAAAAATACCACCTGAAGTTTCCGCTAATCAGGGATGAAAGCCATATTCTGACCAAGAGATTCAGTGCTGTAGTCACGCCTCAGGTATTTGTCGTTCAACAAAGTACGGGAAACATTCTCTACTGTGGGAAAGTGGACAACAGCTTTGAAAGTATTGGAAAGAGACGGAGCGTTATCACCGAATTTTATCTGCGAGATGCATTGGATGCGCTGATTCGCAATAAAGATGTACTTTTGTCTGTAACACAGCCGGTTGGCTGCTATATTGTGAAATAAATACCTGCGGAATGAAATCAATATCCCTGTTATTTTTCTGTCTGCTGGGCTACTTCAGCGCATACTGTCAGACCACCAATTATGCTGAACACATCGCCCCAATCATCTACAAGCATTGCACCTCATGCCACAGAACCGGGGAAATAGGTCCATTTCCACTGACCAACTATCAGGAAGTGGTTGCCAATGCAGAAATGATTGCACAGGTTACCGCTAGCAAACAAATGCCACCATGGAAGGCGGATCCCGGTTACAGGCGGTTTCAGAATGAAAATTACCTTTCTGCAGAGGAAATAAGGCTGATCTCTGAGTGGTACAAATCCGGTAGTCCGCAGGGAGATCCTACCAAAGAACCTGAACTGCCGGTGTTTTCACAAGGCTCACAACTGGGCGTTCCTGACAAAGTGCTCAGTTTCAAACAGGCCTACCTGCACAAGGGAAATAATGTTGACGAATACCGCTACTTCGTCCTTCCAACCGGACTCGCAGAGGACAAAGATCTGATAGCACTGGAAGTCAGACCCGGAAATGTAGCCATTGTTCACCACACGCTCGTCTGGGCAGACACAACCGGTCAGGCAGCAAAAGACGATGCCAAAACACCGGAATATGGATACGAAAGCCCCGCAAACAGTGTTTTCTCAAGCATTGACGGACAACTTCCAGGTTATGTACCGGGACAGCGGCCGCATTTGTTTGCTTATGAAATGGGTCAGCGACTGAAAAAAGGAAGTGATTTGAAATTGCAGATGCACTATGCTCCTACCGCATCAGATGAGTGGGATAGCACGGCGGTGAATCTTTATTTTGCAAAGAAACCGGTCAAAAGATACCTGAAAAGTAAAGTAATGCTGCCTTTTGGCACAGTACTTACGAACGGACCATTTGTCATCCCAGCAAATACAACCAGGGAATTTCACGGTGTTTATACTTTTACGGAAAACGTTAGTATGCTGGGGATTTCACCGCACATGCACAAACTGGGCAAGCACTGGAAAGTTTACGCCGTAAAACCAAACAAAGACACGGTTAATCTGATCAGTATCAAAGACTGGGATTTTAACTGGCAGGGTACATACCATTTTACCAGCCCTATTATCTTACCAAAGGGTACAATCGTTCACGCCTATGCCAAATATGACAATACAACTTCCAACATCTTCAATCCATTCAGTCCACCTCAAATGGTAACCTGGGGAGAGGGCACTTCGGCAGAAATGTACTACCTACCCCTGACCTGGGTCAGCTATCAGCCCGGAGACGAGAACATCGTATTTGACTCAGGCTCCACTGCGGTGAGTGACCCCGAAAAATGGATTATTGGCACTACCCTTTATCCGCTTAGTCCAAACCCCAGCAACGGTAATGCGCGGATCTCATTTTCCCTGGCCACAGATACCCGAATCAGCCTTGCGATCTGCAATTCTGTTGGTGAACCCATCAGAATACCCATCAAAAACAGACTCTATGAACAGGGGCTGCACTATCTGGATTGCGACCTGTCGAATGAGCCTAATGGTCACTATTTTGTGACTCTGCAGGCGCATGGAAGGACTTTCACAGAAAAATTGCTTATTCAAAAATAGCTTTTATGAAGCATGAAAAAAGCCGTTTCAGTTGCGCTGAAACGGCTTTTTTATTATTTGTCACTGTTTTCTATGATAAAAACATCTTCATTTGCCTTACTCATGAAGTACTTTTCCCTCGCAAACTTTTCTTTGTGCTTTTGCACATCCAACTCATCGTTCTTGATTTCATCAATTTTGTCCTCATAGTATTTCCGGTCATCTGTCAGTTTCTGCATGGTTCTACTGAGTTTCCACTGCGTCCACAGGTCGTGGCGATCAATAAACAGCATCCAGAAAGCGAAGCAGATCAGCGTCAGCGAATAGCGGTTCCTGAACGGCGGCGGCAGACGCCTCAGCAAAGGATGTGTGGTTTTTGCACGCATATTTTTACGGAATTCCTTGGAGAATACTTTTAAGACTAAAATCAGTTCAGTATCCCGAACTACAGCTTTTTCAGCAAAGACTTGCCCGGATAAAATGCTGTGCTGCCGAGTTCCTCTTCAATGCGCAACAGCTGGTTGTATTTGGCAACACGATCCGACCGGGATGCAGAACCTGTTTTTATCTGACCGCAATTCAAAGCTACTGCAAGATCAGCTATGGTGACATCTTCCGTCTCTCCTGAGCGGTGACTCATTACACTGGTGTAAGAGTTTCGGGTTGCCAGCTGAACGGCATCAATCGTTTCGGTCAGTGAACCAATCTGATTAACTTTTACAAGTATAGAGTTGGCCACACCATGTTCGATGCCCTGCTGAATTCGTATTGTATTGGTTACAAACAAGTCATCTCCGACAAGCTGCGTGTTCTTCCCCAGCTTTGCAGTCAACATCTTCCATCCTGACCAGTCATCTTCAAAAAGTCCGTCTTCTATGCTGAAAATCGGATAATTGTTTCTCCACTTGCTCCAGAATTCAACCATTTCCTCGCTACTGAGTTTTGCACCATCAGATTTCTTAAAATGATACACTTTTTCTTTCTCATCATAAAACTCGGATGCCGCTGCGTCCATGGCAATAAACATATCCACTCCGGGTTTGTAGCCTGCAGCTTCAATGGCCATCAAAACTGTTTCAATTGCTTCCTGATTGGATTTTATATTTGGTGCGAATCCTCCTTCATCACCTACATTGGTAGAATAGCCCTTCTTTTTTAGCACATTTTTCAGTTGGTGAAAAGTTTCAACCCCCATACGCAGTCCTTCCGAAAAGGTGTCTGCCCCCAGGGGAACAATCATAAACTCCTGAAAATCTATACTATTGTCGGCGTGAGAACCTCCGTTCAGGATGTTCATCATGGGTACGGGGAGGATATGTGCATTGGTACCACCCACATATCGGTAGAGTGGCTGGTTCAATTCTTTGGCAGCAGCATGGGCTACGGCCAGAGAAACACCAAGCACTGCATTTGCACCGATAACGCTTTTGTTGGCAGTGCCATCAGTTTCAAGCATTATTGCATCGATATCACGCTGGTCGAAAACCTCCATGCCAATGATTTCATCGGCGAGTTTTTCAACATTTTCGCAGGCTTTGAGAACGCCCTTACCCAAATATCTTCCTTTGTCGTTGTCCCGGAGTTCGACAGCCTCATGTGCACCTGTGGAAGCTCCGGATGGCACAGCCGCACGACCAATCGTGCCGGAGTCGGTCATCACTTCAACTTCAACGGTAGGGTTGCCCCTGGAATCCAGAATTTCTCTCGCCCTGATATCGGTAATTATACTCATACTGCTGATTTTTAGATGATAAGTGCCATTTAAGACGGCTCAAAGTTAGATTCTTTTTGGCAACTGGCAAAGCGATGTAAAAATTTGATTTATCGGTAGTCAACAAAGGATTCAGCACACCGCAAAAACGACCTATTTTTCTGCTTCCGGCCACTAGTCTGTAAATTATGTGGCTTTGCGACCAACCCACAATTACATTTATTTTAACATTTTTGTAAAACAGAATTCACTAAAAAGTGTATAATTGCTATACCTTTGCAAAACAATTTGTTTATTGTGAAAGTCCGCCGCTATGATTAAAAAGCTATTGATAAGCAACTTCGCGCTGATTGACCACCTGGAAATCAATTTTTCCGGGCAGCTCACCATAATTACTGGTGAGACCGGAGCCGGGAAGTCTATCCTGCTCGGAGGTCTTGGGCTCATCATGGGCAACCGCGCTGACGGTATAACTTTTTATAACCCGGTTGAGAAAATTGTTGTAGAAGGCAGTTTTGACATCAGCAACTACGATATCAAATCGTTTTTTGACGAGAACGAACTGGATTACGATGCAGAACTGGTCATCAGGCGCGAAATCACCCCCGCTGGAAAATCAAGAGTATTCATCAATGATACTCCGGTCACGCTCAAAGAACTGCAGCAACTGAGCGGAGCGCTGATTGATCTGCATTTACAATTTGACACACTCGACATACACCAGATATCCTTTCAACTGCGAATGATTGACGCGCTCGCAGACAACAGGACTCTGCTGACCGAATATCAATCAGAATACAGCAGATACGTTCATGACAAAAAGAAACTTTCAGAACTGATTGCACAAAGCGCCAGCGCAGAACGTGAAATGGATTTCCTCAGTTATCAACTCGAAGAATTCGACAAAACGGGCTTGGTTGAGGGTGAACAAGAGTCGCTGGAGAACGAACTAAGCAAACTGAGCAACGCTGAAGCTATTACACAGACAGCGTTTACTGCTTTCCGCCAACTATACGATGATGAGCGTTCTGTCAGTAGCCAGCTGGATGAAGTCATCAAGTACTCATCTGCAGTGAAAAAATTTCACGTAGAACTCGCATCCTGTGTGGAGAGGTTGGAAAACCTGAAATTTGAACTCAACGACATCGCCAAAACTTTTGAATCCATAGCTGAGGACACCGAATACGATGGCAACAGAATTCTTGAGGTTCAGGGCAGACTAGATGTCATCTACAAGCTACAGAAAAAACACCATGTGAGCGAAGTCTCCGCCCTGTTGGAAATTGAGGCCGGATTGCGAAGCAAAATGGAGGGTTTTGCAGATCTTAGCGACAGTATCCAAACCCTGGAACAAGAGATTGCCAACCGTGAAACGATTTTGCACAAAATTGCTGCGCAACTATCAGAAAGACGAAAGGCCGTTACTGCAGAATTTGAAGGCCGCGTGGAGGGACTGCTCGCACAACTGGCAATGGAACACGCCAAAATTAAAGTACTCGTTAACCCATCAGTCGAGCTGAAGCCAACCGGTATGGACGAGGTGGAATTCCTTTTCGCAGCCAATCTTGGCAGTAAATTCATGCCCATCAAAGACAGCGCATCCGGGGGAGAATTGTCCAGGCTGACACTCATCATCAAATCTCTTGTAGCGTCAGCTATTCCACTGCCCACGTTGATTTTCGACGAAATAGACTCTGGAGTTTCGGGAGAAATTGCCCTGAAAATGGGAAAAATATTGCGCAATCTGTCTGCCAAGCACCAGGTTGTCAGCATTACACATTCGCCTCAGATTGCAGCTCAGGCAAAAGCGCACTATTTTGTTTACAAGAAGACATTGGACAACAGAACGGTCACCAATGTAAGGCTGCTCAATGATTCAGAGCGGGTCAATGCTATTGCTACCATGCTGAGTACCAATCCACCCACCCAGAGCGCAATAGAGAATGCACGCGAACTGCTGGCAGGCGTCTGACACCGTACAATGCATTATTATTTTTCAGAAAACCTCAGATCTTGACTTCAGATTTGATGTTAATTTCTTCGTCCTTGTACTTGCTTGGGCACTTCATCAACATCTCGGTTGCTACAAATTCTTCCCCGCGCATAGCCCCGGTTAGGACAATCTGCTCTGAGCGTTCAAATTCCTGGGGTTTTGCGGCAAGCAATTTTACCCTACATTCCTTACCATCGCGGTCTTTCATGTGGAAAGAAAAAGCATTCGGATCTTTTACCGGATCATAGTCAACAGACTTGTCCTTGCACAACTGTCCTACAATTTTCACCTTTTCGGTCGTCTGGGCTGCATCAGCAAATGATGCATAGGAAGAAATGTCCTTTCCTGCCATCATCAGAAAACCGATGGCAACTGCAATTACGAGGATGGCCAGAATATGCGTTTTTTTCATTTGAAGATTTTTAAGAGATAATCTTACCGTGCATTTTAACTCGGTCTATCGCGGCGCAAAAATACAAAATTCGGAGTGCTTGCAACATGATTTATCTCATCTTCACAAAAAATTATGATTTTACCTTAAGCTTACAGAGCGGCAGTATTTTATCCGTACCGAAGTCATTCAATACCAATATAATTGCTATTTTTGCGCCAAAATTTATAAACCAATCCATAATCTGAATACTGTAATGCAATCCAACACAAGCAACATCCAGAAAAGTGCACGCGAAGACCGCTACCAGCACCACGATTATTACGGAATTGACGAATTACTGAGCGAAGAGCACCTACTCGCGCGAGAAGCCACCCGTCAGTGGGTCAAATCAGAAGTAAGCCCTATTATTGAAGCATATGCAGACCGCGCAGAATGTCCAACCCACCTTTTCAAAGGGTTGGCTGAAATCGGCGCCTATGGTCCGAGCCTGCCTGCCAAGTACGGCTGTGGTGGAATGGACGAAATTGCGTACGGTATCATCATGTCTGAACTTGAGCGTGGAGATAGTGGCATCAGATCCATGGCTTCTGTACAGGGCTCATTGGTGATGTACCCAATTTACAAATATGGCTCAGAGGAGCAGCGAATGAAATATCTGCCTAAACTTGCTTCCGGAGAGTTGATTGGATGTTTCGGACTTACAGAGCCCGATTATGGATCAAATCCAAGCGATATGATCACCAACATCAAGGATGACGGGGATGCATACATTCTCAATGGTGCGAAAATGTGGATCACCAACTCACCCGTTGCCGACATTGCTGTTGTATGGGCAAAAGACGAGGCCGGAATCATCCGCGGATTAATCGTAGAGCGTGGTATGAAAGGATTTACTGCACCGGAAATTCATGGCAAATGGTCGTTAAGAGCTTCCATTACCGGAGAACTGGTTTTTGAAGATGTAAGGGTACCAAAATCCAATCTTTTGCCGAATGTTCAGGGACTAAAGGGTCCGTTGGGTTGTCTGTCCAAGGCGCGTTATGGTATTGCATGGGGAGCCATCGGAGCAGCCCTGGATTGTTACGATTCTGCATTGAGATACTCGCAGGAGAGAATTCAATTTGGCAAACCCATTGGTGGATTTCAGCTGACACAGAAGAAACTTGCGGAAATGATTACGGAAATCACCAAGGCGCAGTTGCTTGCCTGGAGACTGGGTACACTTGCCAACAATGGTAAGGCGACTCCGGCTCAGATTTCAATGGCAAAACGCAATAATGTACATATGGCGCTTGAAATTGCAAGAGAGGCACGTCAAATCCACGGCGGAATGGGTATCACCAACGAATACCCGGTAATGCGTCACATGATGAATCTGGAAACAGTTCTCACCTATGAAGGCACTCACGACATTCACCTTTTGATTACCGGTATGGATGTTACAGGCTTCAATGCCTTTAAATAATTTAAGCTATAGCGAAGCTTTCGGAGCCACTAGAAAAGTCTTTTTTTAGTGGCTTCTTTGTCAGAAATTGTCACTACCTTTCCAAGCTATGAACAAGAGGAAAATCATCAACGACCCTGTCTACGGATTTATCAGTATTCCCCACGAACTGATATTCGAAATTCTGGAGCACCCCTACTTTCAGCGTCTGCGCAGAATCAAGCAACTCGGGTTGACGGAAATGGTGTATCCCGGTGCCAACCACACGCGACTAAATCATGCGCTGGGTGCATTGCACCTGATGGGCCAGGCCATTGAAACGCTCAGAAACAAGGGGGTGGGCATCAGTAGCGAGGAAGAACTGGGGACATACGTGGCTATTTTGCTGCACGATATCGGACATGGACCGCTCTCCCATGCACTTGAAAACAAAATACTACCCATACATCACGAAACCCTCTCCCTGATGTTCATGCGTGCCATTGACCGTGAGCTTGGAGGTAGGCTGCAAACCGGAATTGAAATCTTTTGTAACAATTACCCAAAGAAATTCCTACACCAGCTGGTTTCCGGACAACTGGATATGGATCGCATGGATTACCTCAATCGAGACTCCTTTTTCACAGGTGTCTCAGAAGGTGTCATCGGCTATGACAGAATCATCAAAATGCTGAATATCGTTGACAACGAACTGGTTATCGAAGAAAAGGGCATTTACTCGGTAGAGAAATTTCTGATAGCCAGAAGAATCATGTACTGGCAGGTATATCTCCACAAGACAGTAGTATCGGCAGAACAGATGATTATCAAGCTCATTGACAGATACAAATTGCTGTTCTCTAACCGAATTCATACCCTTCCCGAAGATAGCTTTGAGTATTTTCTACTCAAACAGCATTCGCTGGATGACTTTATACAGAACGAGGATAAATTACTGAACAGCTTTAGTCAATTTGATGACAGCAGTCTGGCAGGACTGATAAAACAGCTTTGCAAGCATGAAGATCAGATTCTGTCATATCTCGCCCGAGGCATTATGAATAGAAAATTACTGAAAGTGGAATTCCATGCAAATCCGCCAACCGATGAAAAAATCAAGGAATACAAATCAAAGGCTATGAATATGCTCAACATTTCAGAGCAAGAGGCAGATTTCCTGGTTTTTACAGGTACAGAGAGCAATCGCATGTACACCACACACAAGGAGGAAATAAAAGTCCTCTTCAAAAACGGAGAAGTAAAGCCGTTTTCCGCGCTTTCGGAATACAATATTTCGTCTCAGGACATCACCAAGTACTACTTCTGCTATCCCAGAAAATCAACGCAATCTCCTGCAAATCTCTGAGCCCATGTATTGCTCATGGGTTCCACCCCACCGAAGTCACAACACCCGCCGATCATAGGAGAAACACCATTTTGGTGTATAAACGTGCAATTCCACCCATCAAAAAATCATT
>CANHEE010000101.1 GCA_947459655.1 Lewinellaceae bacterium | reverse complement strand
TAATTTATCTGCCGTGACTAACTTATCATCTACCGCAGTACAACCATTTGCTCCGGTTACAGTAACCAAATAGGTTGTAGTAACAGATGGACTAACGGTTCCACCCTGGGTGGCTCCATTGTTCCAAATGTAGGATACACCACCGGTAGCAGTCAAAACAGTATTTGGACTCGCACATGTAACTGTTACATCTGCTCCGGCATTGGCTACCGGTGATGTCTTGTCAGCCGTTACTGTCTTGCTTGCCGTAGCAGTACAACCATTGGCCGCTACAACTGTGACAGTATAAACTGTAGTAACAGCGGGACTTACTGTTCCGCCTTGCAATGTTCCATTGTTCCAAATGTATGATACACCGCCGGTTGCAGTCAATACTGTTGAAGGATTGGTACAATTTACCGTGACGTTTGCACCTGCATTGGCTGTAGGCGCTGTTTTATCAATCAGTACATCTACTGTATCTCCATCACTGTCAGTACAGCCATTGGCTGCAGTTGCCGTCACAGAATACGTTGTTCTTACTGCTGGACTAACTGTAATGCTTGCTCCTGTTTCTCCGGTACTCCACACATAGCTGACTCCACCTGTGGCAGTAAGTGTTACGGATGAATTGGCACAATCGATTGCTTTATCAGGACCTGCGTTGGTTACCGCAGGTGTCCTATCAACAGAAACGAGCACAGCGTCAGTCGCTTTACAGCCATTGGCAGCCGTCGCGGTAACAATGTAAGTAGTTGTAACTGAAGGACTAACATTAATGGTTGCAGAAGTCTCCCCCGTACTCCACACATAACTGACTCCACCTGTGGCAGTAAGCGCTGTTGATTGAGTAATACAATCTAAAACAACATCTACTCCTGCATTTGCTACAGCGCCAGCATTATCGACCGACACAATTACATCATCAGAGGCAGTACAACCATTAGCATCCGTTACAGTTACTGTATAAGTTGTTGTAAGAGATGGTGTTACAGTAATTGATGCTGTGGTCTCACCTGTACTCCACAAATAAGCGGTACCACCAGTGGCGGTTAAAGTTGCAGAAGGATTTGCGCAATTCACAGTAATGTCATTTCCAGCATTTGCAGATGGCGAGGAGAAGGTACTGACCGACACTGTGCCGTTCAAATCTGCGCTAATTGCGGAACAATTTGCATCGCTCAGCGCGCTGATAGAGTACGTTCCAGTAGTTGCTCCATTGATAATAAACGTATTCGATGCATGTCCGACAATGGTTGTCGGAACCGTACCATTTATGTACGTAAAGTTGTACGGTGCTGTTCCGACAAGGTTTATGTTAATATTCGGAGGAGTAGAGCCAACACAATAAGCTCCCCCACCGCTTATTGAAGCGACAGGTCTATTGATTACATTAACATTCACTGTACCTGAAGCAGTACAGCCATTCGTTGAGGTCGCTACAACAGTATAGGTATTGCTGACAACGGGAGAGGCAACTGGATTCGAAATGTTGATGTTACTCAATGTAGGATCGTTGTTCCATGTATATGTCAAAGGATTCTGATAGTCAAAAGTTATGTTTGGCCTGGTGGTGGAAGCAGTAGCGGTTCCCGTTGGACAACTCCCTGATGTACCAGTATCGGTATTTACGTAGGCTGCGGCGTTGTAACTAACCACAGAGTTCTCAACACTGGCATTTTCAGAAAATGTGAGTGTACCAATTCCATTGTTGTTGAAACAAACATCTAGTAAAATATTATCTGTTCCATTCCAGACGAAGTCTGCATTAAAATTATGGGTGTTTAAACCAAGTGTTGGAATATAGTTTATTGGTCCAAGAACCGTAGTAAAACCCGTTTCAAGTATTGTGGTTGTTGCACTTGCAACAGTATGCTTTATTCCAACTGTGAAGCCGGAAAGTACACCAGTTGGGTTATTGGTTGAATTGACAATGGCATTAAGACTCGTTACCAAAAACTTTGCAGATTTTAATCTGGTGTTTGGTACCAATCCTGCTGCTGTAAGGTCACTGGCCCTAATAAGGTATTGCTGTTTTGATCCTTTATAGTAGGCTCCAAATGGTGTTGCCGTGGATACAGCTGCAGCATTTGATGTTGAACCTGTACCTATTTTGCTGCTCAGGACAGCTGAACTAGTCGCTGCGAGTTGAGCAGTTGACCCCGCACAGATTTGAGCAGGAGTACTTGTAACAGTAGGGGGCTGTGGGTTGGCATTAACCGTAAGTGTCATAGTCGCAGAAGTACTACAACCCTGGTTTGAGCCACCTGAATTATCCATAGCATTTACGGTATAAACTGTAGTTGCAGATGGATTCGCACTCACCGTTGAACCAGATGTAGAAGACAAACCTGTTGCTGGAGACCATGTGTAGGTATAATTTGGATCATTGCTGCTTGTAACTGCTAATGTTGTTGCAGCATCATTTTGACAACGACTAGCATTGGTCACACTAATTGAAGGTGACGGAACAACAGTGGCAACAACTGCAGATCTTGAAGTACTACACTCAACGACACATCCAAAGGTAAACCGAGGACGAACGCTATAGGTATTTGAAGCAGTTGTCTGCGCACAAGCCGCAGAAGCACTTGTTGTTGATGTGGTATTCCAGTGTGCTACCGACACAAAGGATGTATTATCAGCAGTTACCGTGCTGCTTACAGTACTGGTGTTGTTGTTCCCAAAACATACCTGAATCAATATAGCAGAAGCACCATCCCATACGAATGGAGTCGAGAAGGTTAATACATTATTGCCCACAACCGGTGTTAAAGTCGGTGTGGAGTAAACAGAAGTGAGTACCGAAGTATTATCAAACGCCGCCATACTTGTTGCAGAAGTATGACCCATTTGTATTGAAAAGTTTGTAAGAGCGGTCGTCCCGGAAGTAATTGGCACTGAAATGCTCGTAATATTACCTGGTTTTACACCTAAAGCAGCCAACTCTGAGGCCAAATAAAGATATTGATTTTTAGAATGTCCCCAGTTGGTGTAAAAAGGATTTGGATATGTCGAACTCGTCGTTGCTCCTGCTCCGGCTACGATGGTACCCGGACTACTTCCGCTCGCTGCAGAAACGTAATAAGTCGTTGTAGCTGTAATGACTGGGGTACTGAAGGTATTACCAGTACCAATAGCTGAACCTCCTGTTGCAGAGGAATACCAACTGAGTGTGCCATTTGAACCAGCTACACTTAGTGTAGCAGAACCGGATCCACAAACTGAACCTCCCGTCACAGTACCAACACTTGGTGAATTGACGATAATGGACAGGACATTGGAATAATAGCAATTTGTAGAATTGCTTGCTTTATTAACAGCTAAGCGGTAATAAGTTGTGGAAGTGATGTTGCCTGTTGAAATTGAAGCAGCGGTTGCGCCTGAAATGTCATTCCAGTTGGCATTGTCCGCGGAAGATTGCCACTGAACTGCAGCACCCGCTGGTATGGAGGGCACGCTTAGATTCGTGGAGCCAGACAAACAAAATGAAGAGATGGGAGCTGAAGCAACGATTCCCGCCGGAAGAGTAATCAGTGTATTTGAAACAACATTCTGACACTCATCCGCAGAATTGGTTGCAGTCAATGTGATTGCCTCAGTGCCTGCATTTACATTCTTATAATAAACTGTAGTAGGGTTTCCTGTGCCATTATAGGATATGGTTGCAGCTGCATCTGTATACAAATTAACCGCCGGTGACCACAAATAGGTATCAAAGGAACTCTGCGAACTGGTAACATTAATAGCGTAAACCTCGCCGTTGCAAAGTGTGGCTCCGCTTGAGATAGTTAGCGCGGGAGGGGTATTTACAGAGACTGTAACCGCTGTCCTGGCACTTTCACAACCCGTTGCAGGATTTATTACCGAGACATACAATGTTGTGGTTACAGAGATTGCACTGCTGTAAGTTGTAGAGCTACTTGATTGCAGTACTGTTCCACCGCTGGCTGCATCATACCATTTAAAAGTTGGGGTTGTAAACCCATTGGGATCTGATACCGATGCAGTCGGAACTTTGGTTCCGCACTGTGCAGAGTTTGTTGCAGCAGGTGCTGTAGGCAAAGGATTAATTGAAATATCCTTGCTTGCGAAAATGCTACAATTCGATGCAGTAGTGGCAGTTACAGAGTATGTAGCAGAACCAACACCATCAACTATGGCGTTAACGCTTGAAGTGCTGCCCAAGGAATTACTCCAAACATAACTTGTGATGGCCGGCGGTTTGTTACCCGTGAATGTTATATTTGGCCTGTTAACACTGGTTGTTGTATTTGTAGGACTTGCATAAAAAGTTGAAGGAGAACTCGCCGTTGCATAGGCAAATACAACTGAATTGTAAGCAGTCGCTGAATAATAGGTAGTAGCATTGGCAGAGCCATTGTTCCCTGTCTCCCGAACATCAATCAACAAATTTGAAGTGCCATCCCAATAAAATGGAGTTGCAAGTGTAATTGTATTGAGTCCGATTGCAGGTGTAGGGGTTAGTGGTCCATAGACAGTTGTTAATCCGGTTGTAACGAAAGATGTCGTAGTTGCAGTAATACTAGTATTTGCCATACGGATTGTGTACAGTGTGGGGTTAGCACTCGGCAACGCTGCAATGTTAAATGTGAATGCAGTGATATTTCCTGCTGAGAGCCCCTGTGCCGACAATTCACTTGCTCTAAACAAGTATTGTTGCCAATCTTCATACCTGTAAGTACCAAAAGCAGTGGGATAACTAGACGAGCTGGACAACGCTGTTCCTGTCCCCAAAGTAGCACTTCCACTTAAACTCAAACTCGCTGTTAAAGTTGTACTGCCACCAGCACAAACAGTTGACGGTGATGCATTAACTGAAGCAACAACCCCAAGTAATGGATTATCCTGATACGAAGAACCATTAAAGGTCGTACTCAAACCTATGGAATTTGAGGCTACAACATTCCATGCAACAGTGGCATTTGTTGGTGTTGCAGCCGGAATTGTTCCGGTCCATTCATTTCCACTGGTATTGGTCATGTTAACTGGTGCGTTCGCAGTGCCGTTGAAAGAAAAATTAAGCGCAACTCCAGTTGTAGATCCCGCATTGGGTGTAACTGTACATGTAATGGTCCTTGGAGTCGCTGTGCACTGCTGTCCACCAGGCGTGATTACAACGTTGGAGATGCCTGGCGAAGCAGGCAGCCCCGTGAATTCATCCGCTCCAATATCAGGTGTTGCAGCATTTCTTGTGTCTCCGTCAAAATCGTCCGTAAAACCTGCAATGGTTACCGCACCACTTTCCGCAGTCGTCATCGTCGATGTACTGATGTGCAAGAATGACGCATCAGCTCCTACTGTACTGACGAACGTTGGGTTTTCCTGATATGATGCCTGGTCTCTGTTGACCATAAAAGTTTTCAAAGCTGCAACTGTATTTAAATTATTGGTAATTGTTGCGGTACCCTCAACATACGTTGCATGGTTATTGGTTCCTGCAGTGGGATTAGACCAGAAAACATTGTTATTGGAGGTCACAGCATAATTGGCTGGTACCGTTCCGGCTGTACCGGCGGTTCTGCGCAGACATGCAGCAATACCATTTGTAGCTAAATTGGATCCATTGAGAGCCGGCGTACTTGCATTTACCAGAATATTGTTTCTTACATTAAGTGCAGTCGATGAACTGCTGAATACAATACATGATGTGCCAAACGTAGTGGTCGAAGTGCTGGATGCATTGAGGTATATGGTGTTAAAATAGGCGTTGACCGTTGATGTTCCCGTCAAATTGATACCATTTATAGCGTTTACCCCCGTAGCTGCCGGTGCAATTAGATTTCCGATAATGTTATTGGATATGTTAAGTGTCGTACCCGAACCAATTGAAATTCCGTTTACAAGGCCTGATGCCCCCGTCGAACTAAGGCCATAAATTTTATTCTTTCCGATATTAATCGTTGCTCCCGACAGGGTATTAATACCATTTATTGTTGCCGCTCCGGCACTCCCGTTGTAGCTGAGGTTAAAAATAATGTTCCCGTTAAAATTCTTGATTGCAGTAGCAGTGGTATTGGAATGAATTCCTGCAACTAAATTAGTACCTGAACTACTTGTACCTCCAACATATAGGTTGCTGAATGTATTTCCAGTCACTGTTTCACTTGTTGGTGATCCAATGCTGGCGAATCCATACACGGTTCCTGCCGAGGTAGAACTCATGGTCGAAATGTAGTTGTTGTTTGCTATATTGTTGCTGACTGCGTAAACAGATGTGCTACCCCGCATACAATACAATGTTGATGTAGCTGCACCACCGGTAACGAAATTGCCTGTTATTGTATTTCCGCTAAATGTGAAATTGGTTGCAGCACCGGAGGTATAAATACCGTGGAAGGTACCCGTACCCGACTTACTGTTGTTGGTAACAGTGTTATTGTTCGCATTGGCATTGACCGGTGTACTGGCGATGAGTATGCAGTCAAACTGACCCGTTCCGGCAATACTATTGCTGTTAATTAAATTGCCATTTGCATTAACAGTAGTTGCAGTTGTTGTGATTGAAATTCCCTGAAATGCACCGGATGTAGCAGTTGAATAGGTACAATTCTGTACTGTGTTGTTGTTAACATTGATAGTGTTGCCCGCAGCAGTAGCACCTGCCTGCATATCAATACCTGTCAACAGAGAAGTCGTCCCACTACTTTTAACAGAGACAGTATTATTATTACAGGTTGCGTTTGCACTTGTCGATGTAGAACCATTTACGAATATACCCCTCAGAGTAGAGGGATGGTTTACACCCGAACCGTCATTATTGTTAATGCTATTATATGAGCAATTCAAGCCCCATTGTCCCGCAGCAAAAACACCTACAGCAGGGTTCGTGGCTAACGCAGCACCACCAAAGTTTAGAATCGTATTACCAGTTACTGCAGAAGTTCCTCCCACATCATTGTTTATATCACCGAGAAATGTGAGCGGATCAGGATTAGGACCGACACCTGCCGATGCAGTGAAACCTACAAAAACAATACCCGCATTGCAATTCTGGATGGTATTGCTGTATATTTTGTTGTTGGAATTGGAGCCTGATGCAGCAGTTGGCGTTAAAGCACCGGCAGCGGAATGCAAACTATTTAGCACCGCAATTCCACTGCTACCGGTATTTCCGGGAGCTGTCCAAGTTGTATTCTGGACCCTATTCAGGGTAACAACGCAATTTCTAATGATGTTGTTTTGACAACCATCTGTCACACTTGATTTGAAAAGGCCGAAACCAAACTCCATGACTGTAGTTGTAGTCGTGTTGGCCGCAGATTCAGACAGGTCAATCCCGTCGATTGTTACATAATCAGATCCTGCTAGTACCCAAAATCCGTCGGCAACAACCGATGGAGTTGCAACTGTTCCCACGTAGGAAGTGATCTTGGGGTTTGCTCCAGTGCCGCTTTTCTGAAAAGTGATTGTATTGGTCGACGTTCCAGTTGCAGTCATGACCATTTTTCCTGTCAATGTTTCGGTATGCCCTGCCATGACGTTGAAAACCACAGGACCAGAAACACCATTGGCATTTAAGTAAGTCACAGCAGCTTGAATCGTAGCGAAGCACTGTCCGCTTCCCACACCATATGAACCCGCAGGCAATGCTCCTGAAGAAGGACATTGTGCAACCATCGAGCCTACACTCAGTATCGAAACTAATGAAAGAAGTAGTAATTTTTTCATTGAAAGGAATTTAAATCAAATTAAAGTTGGTCAAAAGCAATTGAAAAAGCAGAATAACAAATAAAGGACGATAAGTGATTCCTGAATTATTTTGCACTCTGCAAACGTGAAAAAATGGTTAAAATGCGAAAAATCTCTCAAAAAAAGACAATCCGGCTCAAATGTAAAAACTATTCATCATATAAATTTCTTTTCAGAAATATTTTTTTTCAGTAGTAAATTTGAGGATTATCCCCGTCGCTAAAATCGTATTTCGGCTTTTTAGTATCTTTCCGTTTTTCATTGGCCGGCGACCTACTGCACTACCATATTGTCAGTAGGAAATACATCAATCTCTTTTTTAATGTGAATTTTCCGATGTTTAGAGAACACAAATTTCTTGATTCAAATTTTCAGTTTTTGTTAAAAGTAGTCAGATTGCCATACCGCGAACCACCATATTGTCCTCTAAATTTGTTCCTTTGAGTGTGCGTTTTTGTCAGACCATTGTTACATATGGTCTGCAAAACACACGCCCAAAAAAATGCGATACATTTTCAACGATTCTTCCCTGACCGAAGTGCCAAAGTAATCTACTACGGCAATTCTCAATTTCCGCTCTTTTTATTTGATTAGCCGCCATATTTGCAAACAACTGAGCGTATGCAAAGTGGCAATTGTAAACTGCCCCCTGCAAAATACGAGGCATAATATCAACTAAAAACCGCCCGTAACGAAGCAGTCCCGTTAGGTTTGAAATATTTACTCCCCAAACAAAGTCGCACGGATTTCACCTGATGCCTCCGTTTCAAAAACGGCGGCATTTTCCTTTCCACCAGTCAAGCGCAGTCCTCTCCCACCGAAATTCCCAAACTGTACTTTTTTTACATAAAATACTGTATTTCAATATTTTATAGACAATTATTCGCATGGGAACTTGACTGTTTTGCCGTCTTTTGTGGGCGTTAATTAACTAGCTCGCAAGTGCCGGTTTTTCACCCCGGACATTCACATCTCGGAGCTGAATCTCCCACCTAGCCATCGTCAATTTCTTACTTTTTGGCATCAGGATAGAACTGCAGAACACATTTTTTTGTACGTTTGCTTTCGGAATAATCAACCAATGTGTTGACTCCATTTATGATAACAGCAATGTCAACTATCTATGACCCACAAAGGAAAGAAAGAAAGCGCGTTAGATGATGTCATCACAGTAGAAAACATTTACAAGGCGAAGGTGCGCCTGAACAAGGTTGCTACACACACACCCCTGGTCAAAAATCTCAATCTATCTGAAATTTACGGCTGTCAGCTTTATCTGAAAAGAGAAGATCTTCAGGTTGTTCGCTCATACAAAATCAGGGGCGCGTACAACAAAATGGCGACCCTAAGCAAGGCTGAACTTGAAAACGGAGTGGTCTGTGCAAGTGCCGGAAATCATGCTCAGGGAGTAGCCTATGCCTGCAAAATGTTGGGTGTACATGGCACCATTTTTATGCCAACCACTACCCCCGGACAAAAAGTCAAAAAAGTAAAATTCTTTGGAAAAGACAAAGTGGACATAGTGCTTACAGGCGACACCTATGATGCTGCCGCAGCAGAAAGTAAAAAGTTTGTAGCCGAAAACAACAAGACATATATTCCAGCTTTCGATGACCTCAAAGTTATAGAAGGTCAGGGGACCGTTGGTATTGAAATTCTGGAAGACTGTGACACCCAAATTGATTATATTTTTATTGCCATAGGTGGTGGTGGACTAATTTCAGGTCTTGGGTCCTATTTCAGGGAAATCAGTCCGCAGACCAAAATAATTGGTGTTGAACCGGCAGGTTCTCCTTCCATGTACGAATCGTTAAAAGCAGGGCATCCCATTACCCTTGAAAAAATAGACTCTTTTGTAGATGGCGCTGCGGTAAAAAGAGTAGGTGATCATACCTTTGAAATTTGCAAAAATGTCATTGACGATATAATTCTCGTGCCCGAAGGAAAAGTGTGCTCCACCATTCTTCAGCTGTATAATGAGGAGGCGATTGTAGCTGAACCGGCAGGGGCCCTTACGATATCAGCACTTGATTTTTACAAAGATAAAATAAAAGGCAAAAATGTTGTCTGCGTGGTCTCCGGAGGAAACAATGACATCACCAGAACCGAGGAAATCAAGGAGCGCTCTCTGCTGTATGAGGGTCAGAAGTTGTATTTCATTGTAGATTTACCGCAACGTCCGGGATCTCTCAAAGAGTTCTTAATCAATGTAATAGGTCCGAATGATGACATTACCCACTTTGATTACGGTAAAAAACACAACCGAGAAAGAGGACCTGCTTTATTGGGCGTGGAAGTTCAATCCCGTGCCGATGGAGAAGCACTGATTCAGCGCATGGATAAATTCAAGGTGGTATACCAACTGCTTAACCATACTCCTATGCTGTTTGACTTTCTTGTGCACAATTGATTTGTGCGAGTTGACGAAACTGCGCAAGACACATGAGC
>CANHEE010000100.1 GCA_947459655.1 Lewinellaceae bacterium | reverse complement strand
GTGTGGCTTCTAATTTTACATTGCCTGAATTTTGGCATATTTTTCCATTTGGAATTGGGGAAGTAAATGAAATCCCATTTTTACTTCTTACAAAAAAAGTAATAGAGTCTGTTGATGTGTTGCATTCATTGGAAAGAATTGCCTTAACTTTATATGCTGTTGTTTTGGGTGGAAGATTTTTAGGGAAATTTGAAGCCGGAACTTGAACACCATCAATGTAGTACTTTGCGTCTTTGTTTAGTGGAGATGGAGTGTAGGCAAGTTTATCGCACACATCAGGTTGATGGTTTATATTTATTCTAACGGTATCAACTACCTTCACGTAAAAGCCTAAGGTGTCTGGCTTACAACCACCATTACTGACAATTTGATTTTAACTGAAAATTACCGGCTACATCAAAGTTGACAGCGAATAACTTGTTTCCACTTCCTATTGATTTGAGGGTATCATATCTCCATCCAGGTAAGGGCGATAACATCCATTTATAATTAGTGGAATACAACGACTTCTCACTATTAAAAATTATTTTTCCTTCATTGTACCTTAAACACACTTTCACCGTATCATTTTGCTTAACAGTACGCTTAATTGGAATTGACCCAGAATCTGCAGTGACGACTGCCTTTGGATTTTCAAAAATCTCAATTTTCTTTATTTCACTATCAAATCCACACTCGTTTTCAACCTTCAATTTTACTTCGTACTTCCCTGCTTTTAGATACGAATATGTCGCGATGGAATTTTTCTGCGATGTTGTTACACTCTTTACCGAGCCATCTCCAAATGACCATTCAATTGGTTTATTAGAATTTCGCAAGCAAGACATGTCTTGAAAGTTAATGGGCTTACCGACGCAGCCTTTCAAATCAGGTGAAACACTAAAAGAAGCTTTGGGAGGATTTCTGAATTCAAGAAAAAAACCATTGTTAGTTGAGTCACCCATTTTAAAAGCAAGCAGCTTCAATACATATTCTTTTTTCTGAACACAGGATTTATAAAAATTTCCAAGGTTATAAGTATGCTTAACTTGGCCTGGAGATTTATTGCCATTGCCTTTTACCCTAGTTATCTGGGTAGAGTCTCCCCAATTTATGGTGTAATAATCAATATTACCAAATAAGCTATCAACTACAATCTCAACACAAATTTCCTGCATGTTTCCGGTAGCACAGAAATACTGCTTGCCGTCACACACCGCAAGGGTTGGATTTTTTTGCCCTAGCAGCCCATTAACACAAAAAACAAAAAAGACAAAAAGGAGAAGATTTTTCATTGTTGGTATCGCTTCGTAAATAATCCACAAATCTAACAATATAACATTACCTGCTCAGCAAACTATGCATTTTTTTTGTTAATAAATAATATTAACTTTACACATACTCCACCCAAATCAAATTTTCAGGATAACCTTACATTGAGCAGTGCTTCCTTCGTCGGTATAGTCCTAAAATTGATTAAAATGTGATTTTGGGCTTAAAAGCGACTTGTTTTCATATAAAATGGCTGTCTCTTGTGTAAAAGGACAGCCATTTTTAAATACATTTGCAGCTATGGAAAAAGACATACTATTGGAGGGACTAAATTTTCACTACAGGGAAAGCGGATCGGGATATCCAGTCGTGCTCATGCACGGATGGGGTTGTGACCTCAATATTTTTGCGCAACTTGAGGATTTACTGAACCGACACTTCAGAGTCTACAATATAGACTTTCCCGGATTCGGCAAAAGCCAGGAACCCAATGCGGTGTGGGGAACAGCGGAATATGAAGCCCATTTCAAAGCATTTTTGAAAACTGCACTAATTGAAAATCCAATCCTGATCGGGCATTCCTTTGGAGGCCGTATCGCCATCAGAGTAGCAAAAGACACTCCTGTAAGAAAAATGATTCTGATGGGATCGGCAGGTATCAAGCCGCAACGTTCAATGCAATACTACTTCAAGGTCTACTCCTTTAAATTGATGAAATTCTTTGCGCAGCTTCCTGTGATTTATTCCCTTTTTGGCAAAGAAATGATAGAGAACCGGAGAAAAAAATCCGGTTCAGCTGATTACCGCAACGCCTCCGACACCATGAGGGGCATATTGTCAAAAGTTGTCAACGAGGATCTGCGCCATTTTATGCCCCAAATCAAAGCACCTACGTTGCTGATTTACGGAGAAAACGACACTGCTACTCCGGTCGCAGACGGTCGTTTGATGGAGAAATTGATCCCCGATGCCGGATTGGTGGTTATGAAAAATGCGGGGCACTATGTTTTTCTTGATCAAAGGGAGCAGGTGCATGCCATCATCGACAACTTTCTGTCAAAAGAAAAGCAATAAAAAGCCGACCACACCGAAGAACGATTTACTGTTGCTTCCTGATCAACTCTAAAAAATATTTAGCCCACCATGGCCCCAGAGAGGTTCCTTTCGTGCCAAGACCATTAAAAATGCCAATTAGCGGAAATTCGGGGTGAAAACCCACCAATGGTCGCCTATCGCTGACTGCAGGACGAATAGCTGCTTGATGATCAATAACCTCAAAGGGCACGCGTAAAATTTTTCTTATTTCTTCTGTAAAAGCATCCCGAAACAACTTTGTGGGACGGGCATCTGAAGGATTCCACTCGAAATTTGAACCTGCCCAGTAGGTATCCTCACCAAGCGGACAAAAGGTGACATGTGATTTCAGCACCTCTTTTAAGCCGAGTTCCGGTGCCCTGATGATCAGTACCTCGCCCTTGGCGACAAAAAATGGATAGTCTCTAAAATAGGGATTGAAGCGACCCTTTTCGCCTTCGCAGAATATGATTTTACCAGCTTTAATACCTTTGTAACGAATACAGTTTGGCTCATTGAAATCCAATTCTTCAAACTCGAAAACTTCTCTGGTTAGTTTTCCGGCATCGTTCATTTTTTCAGCGTAAGCGCCGATCATCAGAGAAATATTGACCTGTGCCGCTGCGAAGATTGTTCCGAAAGCATCCACATCCCTTGTTTTTTCCATCAGGTAGTGTGCGGAATCGGAAAAATGCATGAAACGGGCATAGGCCTCTGTCGAAACCCTCGCGTTCCAGTCGTTTTCCTCTTTCATGCCACTCAATGCCCAGCTGATGTTTTTGTCTTTCCAAAGCGGCACACCGAGAAACTGCTCCATTACAAGGTAAGTAGATTGTGCTATCGGAAGCAACTCATCAATCTGCTCCGTTTTGACCAGCCGCCTTCCGGTGATGGGATTTATCAATCCGGAAGCAACGACAGTTGATGCTTCAAAATGCGAGTTGTCAATGATGTGCACCGAATAGCCCGCCTTCAACAGTTCAAAAGACAAAAGTGTTCCGGCAAGACCCTGCCCGACAATAAGAAAATCTGTTTCTGTGGTATTGCCCATGCCCTATTTTACCTTCCCCGGATTTTTTTTGATGTAATCGGCCCAGCCTTTGGCTGTTGATTTTGAGGCAATGGGAGAACTGCTCTGAAAATGGTGGCAAACAGCGGCAGCAAGCGCATCTGTAGCATCCAACGTATGTTCATCGAGTCTGGTGTTCAGCAAGGTCTCCAGCATGGCCGCCACCTGTTCTTTGGAGGCACTACCCTTTCCGGTGATGGATTGCTTTATTTTACGGGGAGCATATTCGGTGACCAGTAAATTGCGGCTCATCGCTGCAGCTATTGCCACTCCCTGGGCACGTCCCAGCTTTAGCATTGACTGAATATTTTTGCCAAAAAAAGGTGCTTCAATAGCCATTTCATCGGGCTTGTGCTGATCAATGAGTTCTTGCAGGCGCTCAAATATTCGTCTGAGCTTCTGGTGATGGTCTTCGATATGGGCCATGCTCACAACGCCAATTTCAATCATGGCAATCTTTTGCCCATTGATTTCAAGGATGGCATATCCCAAAATATTGGTACCCGGATCTACTCCCAGAAAGCGTTTTGTCTTTTTACTGCTCATTGCTCACTTGAGGCACAAAGATCCTGATAATCCATCACGGAATGTAAAATGACCTGATGTGCCGCGGCCCTGTCGTACACCTCGGTTATCTGCACTGTTAAAGGCTCTCCCGGAAGATTTTTATAGGTAAGAAAATAGTGTTTCAAGCGGTCTGTTATGGCCTCGGGAAGCTGACCAATGTCGCTGTATTGTCTGTAAAGCGGATCATCAACCATAACAGCTATGATTTTGTCATCGGCCTCGCCCTTGTCAATCAAACACAATCCGCCTATGGGAATGGCCTGCAATAAAATATTACCATGTGGAATGTGATGGGATGTCAGCACACAAATGTCTAGAGGATCTGCATCACCGCGAACCACGGCTGTGGCGCCCTGTGCACGGGCAAATTCTGCTACCCGACCCCCACTGTAGGTGCGTGGGATAAAACCGTACAAAGAGGGAATGGTATTGGAATATTTCTGTGGTCGGTCGATTTTTAGAAAACCACTTTCCTTGTCTATTTCGTACTTAACGGTATCTGAAGAAACAATCTCCACAAAAACAGTGACCTGTTCCGGTATATTTTCGCCGGCCGATACGCCATGCCATGGATGTGCTTTGTAGGGATTTATCATCAGATTGATTTTTTCAATAATTATTATGGTAAGAGAAAAGAAGAGGTGCCAGTGGTAGTCGCAAAATCCGGGAAATTATAGCAAAATAGTATCTGCCTGTAATACAACGGACACCTCCCCATCCGGCAGGATGCTTTGCAGTTCAGCAAATTTTATCTGATTGACCAATTCGGGACTGAAGCTGCTGTTTATCTTGATATAATTATCGGTGAATCCACTAAGTTGGCCATCCTCGCTTTCTTTTTCAAACAACACCGGACGACTCATACCGATGTGCTGCTCGTAAAAATAGCGCTTTTTCTTTTCAGAGAGTATGCGCAACATTTCGTTACGGTTTCTGCGTACCTCCAGTGGCACGACGCCTCCCATTTCAGCTGCAGGGGTGTTTGCTCTTTCTGAGTAAGTAAAAACATGCAGGTAGGAGACATCCAACTCGTTGATAAAGCGGTATGTTTCTAGGAAATCCTCATCCGTTTCGCCCGGGAAGCCCACAATTACATCTACTCCAATACAGCAATCGGGCATCAGCTCCTTTATTTTGGCAACCTTATCAGCATACAACTCTCTCCGGTAGCGGCGACGCATTTCAGTCAGCTGCTTATTATTACCTGATTGCAGGGGAATGTGAAAATGTGGCATAAAGCGCTTTGAACCTGCCACAAAGGCTATAACCTCATCGGTCAACAAGTTGGGTTCTATGGAGGATATCCGTATTCTATCGATGCCGTCAACCTTGTCCAGCTCACGAATCAAGTCAATAAACAGCTCATTCTTTTTGGGTCTGACCCCTTCAATGACTTCAGTACCATTTCCAAAATCTCCTATGTTTACGCCTGCCAGAACAATTTCCCGGCATCCAAGTGCAGCAATTTTATGCGCATTGGCAATGACGTTTTCGATTGTATCGCTACGACTAGCTCCTCTTGCCTGTGGAATGGTGCAGAATGTACATTTGTAATCACAGCCGTCCTGAATTTTTAGGAAAGAACGGGTGCGGTCGCCAAATGAAAAGGAACCTGCGAATTCGGAGGCATCTTTGACTGCTGCGGCATGAACGATTCCGGTGTTGTCTTTTTGCGTCAGATCACCGATAAAGTCCAGAATCCGAAATTTCTCCGCTGCTCCGAGCACCATGTCCACTCCGGGAATTTCGGCTATTTCTTTGGGCTTGAGCTGGGCATAACAGCCGGTGACAATTATTTTGGCATCGGGTGAAGTGCGTTGTGCCTGCCTAACCACTTTTCTGCACTTTCGGTCGGCAAATTCTGTCACCGAACAGGTATTGATGACATAGATGTCTGCTTTTTCCTCAAAATCAACAACAGCGTAGCCATTTTCCTCAAAGAGGCGGCCCAACGAGGAGCTCTCTGAGAAATTAAGCTTGCAGCCCAGAGTATGAAATGCTACTCTGGCTGGAAGCTGATTTTCTGCAAAAGAGAAATCTACGGTTCCGGCAGGAGCAACGATAGTGGAAAAAGTGCCCATCGGCTATTGTAAATTGTGTCGTGAAAACAGATAATGAGCAGAAACTTCCTGTAATGAGTGGTTTTTCAAGTTAAAGCTTTTGCTTATTCACTCATGTCCATGGTATGGAAAACATTGGCTACATCGTCATCCTCTTCAAACTTATCTATGAGCTTGATGATGTCTTCAGCCTGCTCATCGCTGAGTTGTTTTTGAACTGTCGGAATACGGATCAGCTCGGCTGTGACTACATCAATCTTTCTGTCTTCCAAAGCTTTGGCCATTGTACCAAACTCTGTAAAACTTGCGTAAATGACGATTTCATCGTCTTCGATTTTCATTTCATCCAGCCCGAAATCAATCAGTTCCAGTTCCAGTTCTTCCATATCCTGACCCTCCGCTTTCACCCTAAACATGGCCTTTCGATCAAACATATAATCTACAGATCCTGAAGTACCCAGCGATCCTCCGCTTCGATTGAAATACATCCTAATATTGGCAACTGTGCGTGTTGGATTGTTGGTCGTGGTTTCTACAAGGAAAGCTATACCATGAGGACCATAGCCCTCATAAACCACCTCAGAATAATCATCTGCCTCTTTGGAGGAGGCGCGTTTGATGGCTGCATCCACATTTGCCTTTGGCATATTGGCCTGTTTGGCATTGTTGATGGCTATACGAAGCCTCGGATTGTACTCCGGATCGGCAACGCCTTCCTTGCAGGCGATAGCAATCTCACGGCCTATTTTTGTAAACACCTTGGCCATGTTGGCCCAACGCTTCATTTTGGTCGCTTTGCGATATTCAAATGCTCTTCCCATTTCACATGTGTTTCTGCAGCACCGGATTTTTTCGGCTCTGCAAGTTGATCAGTATTTTGAAGCCAGACTAAGCTGTATGTTTTTGAGGCGCAAAATTAAGATGTTCAGCTACTGAATTGCAAGTTTTGGCTGAAAATTTTGAAGCCCAATTATAATTTTGAGTGGAGCCAGTCAAGGATATGGTGTTCTATGCGGCTCTCAATGGCTGAGGCATCTGCTTTTTCGAAGGCTCTACCTGTGATCTTCTCGTAAAGTTCAATATAGCGTTCGCTGACCTGCGCAACAAATTCATTTGGCATATCGGGTATTTTTTGCCCCTCAAGACCCTGAAACCCATTGGCAATCAGCCATTCGCGTACAAATTCCTTGGAAAGTTGTTTTTGTTTTTCACCCCTTGCCTGTCGTTCCTCATAGCCCTCTGAATAAAAGTATCTGGACGAATCCGGAGTATGAATTTCATCAATAAGGTAGATTTTTCCATCCTTTTTCCCGAACTCGTATTTGGTGTCAACCAGTATCAACCCTCGGTGGGCAGCCATTTGGCTTCCACGTTCATACAAAGCACGGGTGTATTTTTCCAGCAGCAAATAATCGGCCTCACTAACGATATTTCTGGCCAGAATCTCTTCTCTGGAGATATCTTCATCGTGACCAACAGCAGCTTTTGTAGTAGGCGTAATAATAGGCTCCGGCAGTTTATCGCTCTCCCTAAGCCCATTCGGAAGTGCTACCCCGCAAAGGGTGCGCTGGCCTGATTTGTAAGTGCGCCAGGCATGTCCGCTGAGGTAACCGCGTATCACCATTTCCACTTTAAACGGCTCACATGCCAGCCCAACCGTAACATTTGGATCCGGAGAACCCAGAACCCAGTTGGGAACGATGTCTTTGGTTGCCTCCAGAAAATATCCTGCAATCTGGTTGAGGACCTGTCCCTTGTAGGGTATAGCCTTCGGCAAAATGTGGTCAAAAGCGGAGATGCGGTCTGTAGCCACCATGATCAATTCGTTGCCGACTGTGTAGACATCCCGGACTTTTCCTTTGTAGAAACCGGTTTGATTGGGTAGCTTGAAATGGGTTTGGGAAAGGGCCTGCAACATGCTGTTTGTTTTTTGCAAAAGTAATTGTTTTCGCCGACAAAGGTTAAGAAGCAGGGTTGAAATTGCCAAGAGCACCACAAAGGGTATTGTCCAATGTCAGAAAAACGGCGTATCAGTCGTTGGTCAGCTTGAGGTCGAATGTTTGCCTGAGCACATCCACCAGCGGATTCTCCTCAACCATCTTCTCATATTTTTCCTTGACAGTCAACGGCCTGTTTTGCTGTGCCTCGGCAGCGAGTTCGGCAATTTTTTCCTGATCGAGCTGAATGTCCAGCATAATCTCCTTGTCATTGAGTTCTTTTCTTAGGTAATCAGTGAGCTCAAGGGTCTGCCGAATGTTGTCCTGGGCCAATTTGGAACCGACCATGACAATTATTTTTTTGTTCTCAATGGTTAGTTCAGCTTTGTCAAGACTGGCCTTCAGGCTCGGTGAATCAAGCGTCTGCATAAACTGTTGCCAGGCAGCATTCAGATTTTCCGCATTTAATTTTGATTCCGACTGCTGCTCTATTGCATACTCTTCCCTTACTTCAGAGTATACTTTGTTGAGGTCTTTGAGCATTCCGCCATTTACAATGGAAGCTTTTAAAGCAGGCTTTATGGCTGCTACAGGAATCGCTTCCGTTGGAGCAGGGGCAGTTGATTGTGTCTGTGTGGCAGGAGAACTTACTGTCGTTGTGGAAACCGGTCTTTCAGAACTGATTACCGGGATATTCAGTGGTTGTGGATTATTGTTTTTTTTTTCGTCGGGAGTGTCAGCTGTGCTAAAATGGTCCGTATGAATGGCTCGATGAATGTACGTCAGCTTAATTAGGGCCATTTCTACATGCAGCCTCTTGTTTTGAGCTGAACGGTAATGGACATCACAGTCGTTGCAAATGCCGAGCGCAGTTAGAATAAATCCTGTGGGAGTAAGCTGTGCCTGTTTTCTATAGAGTGCGCGCTGTTGTTCGCCGGTGTCCAGCAATGCAATCATTTTTTCGTCTTTGCAAACCAGAAGATTCCGCAAATGCTCGCCCATTCCACTGATAAACAACTCATTGTCAAATCCTTTTCTGACGATTTCATCATAAATCAGCAGTACACTGCTCATGTCTTCGGTGAGTAGAGCATCGACCAACCTGAAATAGTATTCATAATCGAGAATATTCAGGTTTTCAGCTACATGCTTGTAAGTGATGTTCTTTCCGGCAGCACTGACGATTCTGTCAAAAATAGACAATGCATCGCGCATGGCACCATCTGCTTTTACACCGATGCTGTGCAGCGCATCTTCTTCCGCGCTAATACCCTCTTTATCACAAATCTGACGCAGATACGCCACCGCATCGGCAGATTGAATTCTCTTGAAATCATAAATCTGGCATCGCGACAGGATTGTAGGGATAATTTTGTGCTTTTCTGTGGTTGCCAAGATAAAAATGGCATATGGCGGCGGCTCCTCAAGCGTTTTCAAAAAGGCATTGAAGGCCTGTGCGGAAAGCATGTGCACCTCATCGATGATAAACACCTTGTATCTGCCCTTCTGAGGCGGAAAACGAACCTGCTCACTCAGCGCCCGTATATGGTCGACGCTGTTGTTAGAGGCCGCATCGAGCTCGATGATATTGAATGAGGCGTTTTCATTAAATGCCACACATGAACTGCACTTGTTGCAAGCTTCATTTTCAGGCGTTCGGTTTTCGCAGTTTAGAATTTTTGCCAATATCCTGGCACAGGTGGTCTTTCCAACACCCCGTGGCCCGCAAAACAGGAATGCATGTGCAACCTGCTCACTTCTCAGTGCGTTTTTCAGCGTCTGAGAAATATGCTCCTGTCCAACTACATCTTCAAAACGGTTGGGACGGTACTTTCTTGCGGATACTACAAATGACATTTTACGATGTTAAACTAAACTGAGGCGAAGGTAAGCTTATGAATCGAAAGTTGAAAACTAAAAAAATGAAATTTTACCAAAAAACCATGAGGCAACTGTCCCACTGCCCACAGATTTATTGGCTCGGAACCAAGCAGTAAACGAAAAACAAAAAGCCACAGAGGAACCAATGCTCCCTGTGGCTTTTTTTCTGGTCAAAGTCCATTGCTTTGAGCCTTACTCAATAGGTTAACAAATTAAATGATGCCCATTTTTTTGGCGATTGCCTGAGGAATGGCTTTTTTGTTCACCATAATTCCGGTCGTTTTGAACAGGAAGTAAGGCTTTGAGCAGTAAAAATAACCGCCCATCTCATTCCCTTCGGTACCCCATGAATTTTTCACCAGGTAATACT
>CANHEE010000099.1 GCA_947459655.1 Lewinellaceae bacterium | reverse complement strand
GGTTACGGTTACGGTGTAGGTCCCTGCATTTTTGGTTTCTACTTTTGAAATGACAGGATTTTGCTGAGTAGATTTGAAATTATCCGGCCCTGACCAGCTGAAGTTGGTTCCTCCCTGAGCAGTGAGAGTGGCATCCAATCCGGCACAAACTGGTGAGTTGCAGGTTGCAGAAACCTGTGGTTGTGCGTTGATGGCAACTACGGTCTGTACGCTGACTGTACAGGTATTGGCACCAGTTACAGTAACCATATATGTTCCCTCCTGCATTTTCTGGGCATTAGGAATTACTACCGATGTCTGAGTGCTCTTGAATCCGTTGGGTCCTGACCAGGAATAAATCAAACCACCTGATGCTGTAAGTTTGATGCTGTCACCAGAACAGACCGGACTGTTGCTTTTGATCATGGCATTGATGGATGAGCCGTCATTTACAGTGACGGCAGTTTGTGAGACCGCTGTGCAGCCACTCTTATTGGTAACAGTAACTACGTAGGAACCTGAGTTCAATTTTAGGGTATTGGAAATTTCCGGATTTTGCAATGTTGAACTGAATCCATTCGGGCCCTCCCAGCGGTATTGTGTTCCACCATTTGCTGACAAGCGCAGCGTATTTCCAGCACAAATCGGCGAATTGTTGCTGACAGTGACAACAGGGGCTGTCGCCACTGCAGTGGCAACCTCTTTGATTGACGAGCAGCCGCTCGCATCACTGATTGTGACAGTATATGTGCCTTTATTAATGTCGCTGAAATTGCTAAGTTCCGGATTTTGTAGTGATGAACTGAAACCATTTGGCCCTTCCCAGCGGTATTGCGTTCCACCTGAAGCACTAAGCTGCAGTTTATTGCCTAAGCAAACCGGACTATTGCTGACTGCGCTTGAAGGTAGGTCCTCGACTTTCACGATGGTACTCAGCGTAGTTGAACACCCGTTGCTGGTACTCGCAGTTACAGTATATGTTCCAGCCTGCATCGCAGTCATTGAACCTATTTTCACTGTTTTGGTGTCACTAGTAAAGCCATCGGGTCCTTCCCAGTTGTAGTATACTCCTCCTTCAGCTTCAAGTTGCAGGAAAAGACCCGTACAGATGGGACTATTACTTTTTATCGTTGCAGGCAAAGTTGTATTGATGTCCACAGGTGTTGTGTCCTTGCCACATATATCAGAGGCAATCAGTTTTACTTTTTTATTTTTACCACCCTTGTTCCAGAAAATCTTCACTGATGTAGAGTCCAGATTCCAGCTCCTGATGACACCATTTTCGACCATCCAGTTAAAATGTGCGGTATGCGGATAGCTACTTCGGTTTCCTACGTTCAAAACCGAGCTATCCCCTTCGCATTCGTATAGACCTGCAATTTCCGGTTTCAGATTTTTACCAACCGGTTTAAAACTGATACAATTTGGTATAGAAATCTTTCCACATGCTCTTTTGCTGAGGCAAACTTCATAAGGGGTACCGCTGTTTTTTACAACCAGGTTTTTTGGATCTGTTTCGCTTCCTAATATTTGTGCTGTTCCGTTTACAGTCCACTTGTAGCTCTGTGCATTTGGGTCGGGTTTAATGGAGTAAACTGCGGTTCCACCCTCACATACATTTGTCATGGCCACAGGCGTTTCTGCTACAGCTGCGGAAGGCGACGAATTCACCATGAAAAATGTTGAATTTGCACAGGTTTTAGATTGAGTGCTAACTTTACCACTAATGTTTTGGTTGACGGTATAGGTATACTTTACTTTGACACCGTAATATCCTGCAACACCGGCTTCAAGTTTGCTGTTTGTTGCTCCAGGAATATCTACTCCATCTTTTGTCCACTGAATGAACTGATTTCCGTTTCCTATGTAGTTGTTGGCCTTGATGTTTCCCGGAGAAATGTATGAGCCAAAGCCGCTGATATCTAAAGTAATGGGGTTGTTGTTACAGTCCAGCACGGCCTTGCCCGTGATTTCGGTAACAATGTCAATACACTGTACAACGAGTTCATACACTGTATCACAAACAGGTGACCCTGTACCCTCGTTTTCGAGAAAAAGTACCGGTGATCCTGTTGCATCTGCACATGAAAATGTTTTTCCTTTTACAGTCCTTGTCTCGCCACTGCAAAGGAGAAGGGCTGGAAGTTGCTTGAAATACTGATCTGATTTCTCCCTAACTAAAATATTTAGGTCAACGACTCCGGTGCACTCTGTATTCATCACAGTGTACTTGAAAGTTTCGGTTGAACCATTGCCGGCCGGCAAATCGATCTTTACGACAGAAGGTACAACGTCCGTAATCTTCAGACAGTCGGATAATTTTAGCTGGTAGGGTAATTGTCTCGGACAAAGTTCAATATTGCAGGTTTCGGAGATGATATTGTCGTCCGGTATTGTTAATTCGATACATCCCAAATTCGTCTTTGGCGGACACTTTCCATTGAAAACAGGTTTTACACAAAGTTCAACTTTACCGTTCAAGGGAGGGTCTGTGATTCTAACCTTCACCGCCTCAGAGCCTGGAATTTGGCTTATTGTTCCGGCATTGGAAGGTGTCAGTGACCATGCCCATCCATCCGGCCGGCAGCCTTCCATTCCCGGCATACTGGCAGAGTACGTGGTTGCGGCACCTTTGCAAATTTGTAGCGGACCGTTGACAGATGGTGCCGCGACTTCTGTCAAAATCTGATTTTTATCGTAGGAAATGTTGACATCGCAAACCGTTTCACAGTTTCCATCAAGTTGCAGATAATAAAGTTTACACTGACTTACACTTGCAGATAATACTCCTTCTTTTCCCTCAATGCAATTGACTGCGGTGACATCGCCACAGCTGTTTCCCTCGAAAAGAGTGAGGCTCACGCCGGGCGTACAACTGCCACCTGTAAAACAACTGGAAGTTGTCAAGGTAAAAGTGAGTTGGTTTCCGCTTGGTCGCATCACCCACCAGGATGGATTATCTTCGGACGCTGTTCCGCCGCATGGACGGTTAAGGTTGGGAGAGATGCCATTGGCCTTGGGCATCCTCCCTATTATTGCCGATTTGTTCGGATCCAGGCAAAATGCTGTACATGGTGTTCCTTCTGCAAGCTGCGCACTGAGTTTTACCAGAGAGCAAAGCAGGAATAGAAGTGTAAATACTTTTCTCATTATCCGAAAATTTTATAACGTTAGGGTATTTTGCGGTTTTATAAATGTAAAAATACGATTATATTGCGATAATGTTACTTTAGTTTAATCGTATGATTACAACTAAAACGCCTGGGGTTATAAAGAAAAAGCTTTGAAAACAACGATATGTGTTTTCAAAGCCCTCTTATGGTTAAAGCCGTTTGGAATAAGCTTACCTGATCTCAATCATGTATGGCATCCGCATCTGTAATCCTGACATACCTTGCAGTGCCCTCAATTGCTCGAAATAAGGGTAGAGTGAGCCCAGTTCGCTGCGAACCATTTTTCTGGCAACCGAGCTGTTGTCCTCATCATCCGAACCCATCAACTGCTCAATAAACTGCTGAATGGGTTCCTTGCTAACCGGAAATTCCTTGATTTTATAATCTGTAATGCCGGCCATTCTTGAAGCACATGTAATGGCATCTTCAAGTCCACCCATTTTATCTACCAGACCGATTTCCTTTGCCTTGGTTCCTGTCCAGACTCTTCCCTGAGCGATGGCATGAATGCTTTCCTTGCTCATTTTCCGACCATCGGCGACTACGCCAAGAAAATTATCATAGATGTGGTCCACGTTTTCCTGAAAGTACTTTTGCTCATCGGCATTGAAATCGTAATTCAGGGAGAAGCCGGTGGAATATCTTCCTGTTCGAACGGTATCAAACGTGATTCCGAGCTTGTTTTTCATGGCATTGTGCAGCCCTGGAACCACCGCAAAGACACCAATTGAACCGGTAATAGTGTTAGGCTCTGCGAAAATGGTGTCTGCCGGAGTTGAGATGTAGTAGCCGCCTGACGCAGCCACATCGCCCATGGAAACTACTATTTTTTTGCCCGCCTGTTTGGCCAATTGCAACTCCCTCCAGATATCTTCTGATGCCAGAGAACTCCCCCCACCGGAATTTACTCGGAGGACAATCGCTTTGATATGGTCATCCTGACGGATTTTTCTAATCATTGCAGCATAGGCATCTCCACCGATTTCCCCGGTACTTTTTTTACCCATATTGATGGTGCCTTCCGCATAAATGACAGCTATCTTATCTTTAGTGCCTTTTTCTCTCTTGTCTTTTACTTTCGCTTCATAATAGTCACCAAGGGATACATAATTTACCTTGTCTTTCTCCGAAGCACCTATACGTGCCCTGATGTCCTCCAGAAATTCATCCTTGTACGCTTTTGCGTCCACGAGATGATATTTCAGTGCATCTTCTGAGTTTCTGATCATCAGTCCGTCCGCATATTTTCTCAGATCCTCGGTGCTGATGTTTCTTGATTTGGAGATGCTTTCCAGAAAAACCTCGTACAGGCCATTGAGATACGCCCTGACCTGCAGACGATTTGGCTCGCTCATTTTGTCATAGCGAAATGGTTCAGTAGCACTTTTAAACTGTCCTGCATAGAAAACCTGGACTTTTATGTCCAGCTTGTCCAGCATATTCTTGAAAAAAGTAATCTGTGATCCATAGCCCCGAAAGTCGAACATGCCATTGGGATGGATAAATATCCTGTCGGCAACAGAGGCAAGAAAATAGTCTTTCTGTGTATATACTACGCCGTAACTGACAATAAATTTCCCACTGCTTCGGAAATCCTCCATGGCCCTGCGCAGAACGCTTGTAGTAGCCTGTCCGGCCATAAGACCTTCCATCTCCAGTTTAATTCCCTTGATGTCTGGGTCATTTTTTGCAGTTTCCAGAATTTTGACCAGATCATTGAGACCGATAACGGCAGCGTTGTTGAGGGTGAAACGAGGAGCATCCGTATTATTGGTTTTCTCCGGTATAATTGTCGCCGGAGTAATATTGATGGATAGGACGCTATTGCTTTTTATTGCCTTTTTTTCACTTCCTGCAGAAAGCGCACCGATGATGCCCGTTCCAAGGAAAATAAAGAGGATGCCGGCAAGAATGCTGCCGAGGCATGATCCGAAAACGATTTTCCAGAATGTACTCATATTGATTTTTTATGAACGATTAATGGCCCAAAAGTCGCAAAAAAAATTGTCCCGAAAGATTTTTATTAGATAAATGCACTTAAAAAGACGATTTACAGGGGAGATTACATCTTCGTCAAATCCTTTATGCTGGCGTTTGTCGGTAGGCTGTGGAAATGAAAAATCAGCATATTGTTTCTCACACCAATGATGGAGGCTTGGGTTAATTTTGAGTTTGATTCTACAGGAGTGTTTTGGAAATGAGCATTTAAATATTGACCTGTGCTTGGTCACTATTCGTTAAAAAGCGAATACAGAAAATCTTCTAAGAAGGGTCAGGTGATTTGTGGCCATCTGTTTCCGGCGCTGGGCGCTCTTTCTCGGCATTTTTAGCTGATCTGAACAAATCGAAAATCCTGCTGCCAAAATTTCGGACGGCCTCCGGATTTTTAGCGATGAGATAATTGATGCCAAACATGATTGCTGTTCCCATCGTTTTCTTCATGGGCACGTCGCTGAATTTTTCAAAAACCTTCTTGCCTATAAATCCGGTCATCAAGCCTACGGAGATATTGATGAATTCGTTCTTCAGTTTTTCAGAACCTGAAATGTCTTTTACGGTTCGAAGGACGAGGTTGGCAGGAGAAAGTGATCCCAGTACCTCATGGAATTCCTCTTTAAGCAATTTTCCTTCTATTTGCTGTTGTATTTCCAACCTGCTGATGGCATTTTGAAGGTCGGTGGCAGATTTAATGGGTTCCATAACTAACTTATTTCATGAGTTTTTTGATGAGATAATTGGATATGCCAGCTCTGAAACGTTTTTTCAAAATGATGCCCAGAATAAAGGCCATCAGCAGATAAAATCCGGCCACAGCGAAAAATCCAAAGTACATTTTCCCCAACAACTCTCCCAGCCACAAAGCAACACCCACACTAAAAACAATCAGGAAAACGGAAGCGAAAAACAGCACGATCGCAGATGCAAGAAAATTGGCGGCTGCCAGAGAAAAGGCAGCCACCAATTTTAGTTTAGCAAGTTCGATGCTTGTGCTGATGTAAGACTCCAGTCTGGCAAGCAGCCTCTTGAATAAACCTGTCGGAATCTCCATACACTAATTTTTGGTTGCATTAAGGGAGGCCTGGCCCTCCTCAGATATGTTGCTCCGTTCGGCCAATCGTGAGGTTTCTCGTTTGAAAACATCAAATTTTCCGGTTACATTGTCGACAAATCTGTTGAATTTGTCTTCCACGCCATCAACGAAATCATCCTTCTTCTGAACGATTTTTTTTCTGGAAGCAGCTCCCTTGTCCGGAGCGAACAAGACTCCCAAAGCGGCTCCGGCAGCAACGCTTGCCAGTATGCCTAAGAATACTTTGCCTTTTGTCATGATATTCGGTTTTTTAGGTTAGTGATTGAATGGTTTAAAGATATATTAAATATCATAGAAAAGCAAATATATTTTGTTAAAAATTTCTGCTTTAACGCTTCTTTTGTCGCTACAGTATCATATTAACAAGTTTGATTTTGCTCAGCAGCTGAATTGATATATGTGGGAATGAAAACAAGGTTTGCAGCCTAATCCGCTCAGATTTTTTTTACCAGAAAAAACTGGTCTGAAAGCTGCCGGCAACTTCCTTATCATTGAATTGTCGAACGGAAAGGCCTATTCTCGTGTTCTTTGCCTTATTCATAAATGCCACCCCGAGCCAGCTTCGATCTACGGGATACCAGAAATACGCAAAGCCACTCAGCATCCTGGTCATTCCAGCCTCCAGTTGCAAGTAACCCACTTTCCTGATTTTTCCGGAAAAGTTGATTTGCTGGTAAATCTGGACGTTGTTTTGATTGGTGCGTTCCAGCACTGATTTTCCGCTCAGCTTCATTCGGCTATCGCCGCGGTAATTCCATCGCAGAATTATGTCCTGCGCAGGACTCACCATCACGGCGTTGGATATCAAACTTCCGAAGTTGCCGGACATTAGCCGAACCTCCTTTGCCGCGAGAAATCCTCTGTTTTGCACCCTTAATTCAGCGTCCAGTCCGACCTTTTCCTTTTTGAATTGCAGCTTCAAGCCCTGCGTTAGCATGATGGCTCCGTCGGCAGACTGTTTAGCACCGTTGTATTTTTTTATATCGGTTGCTTCAAAAAAGTCCTGATAAATCAATGATTCCACACTGTTGTCTATATACAAAGAGCCGGTAACTTTTTTGCTGATTTGTACCGTTTTGGTGTTTAAGCTACCGATAATTCGGGGGTACTCATAACAAACCATTGCAGTTGTAAAATTGTAGTTGGGGTACATAAGGTTTTTTTTCTCCAGTTCCTCCATTATAAGTGTTTGCAGCGAAAATTGGCAATTGAAGTCCAGTGGTCCTGGCCTGCGTTTTTTTTTGGTTCTGTATGAAAGCGATGTGAGCGCAAATTTTTGGTTTTGGACCATGGTTCCAAGCGCGAAATTGAGGTTGATGCCGGAATTGAAATTCCGCTTCATATCAGCCGAGGAGTAGGGTTCTATACTTTTAATGCCGGTAAATGAATCAAAATTCTGTTCGTTATACAAATAATCGTCCAGCAGATTTCCCAGTGCTGTTCTTCTGGAATCAATAGCCTTCATGTACTGACTTTTCGGGTCAAATTTCCAGATGCGGTACGCATTTCCGTAATTTCTACCGTGATCGTATCCAAGACTATTCTGTTTTTCCGTCAGCCTTCCCCAGTCCAGCTCATAGATTTTTTTTGTATCGACCGGATCAATAAAGCTGATGGTCATATGCTGAGAGGCCTGCGTTGCCCAGGACTGTACAAAAATGTAACGATCGAAATCAATTTTTTTCTTTGGGTATTTCTGGCTGTAGTAACTGCTGCAAATCTGCTTTAACATTCGGGCGCCCATATCATGAACATCTCTGCAAACGCCGGCGACTGCATTTTGGTCTTGTGAGCGAAAAGTATTTAAAATCTCGACCATATCCACAATACCCTCTGAATGGCCACCTGCAATGCGCAATCTGTCTGCATCATAATGGTAATCCAGCTGCTCCTGCATGAGCATCGTTACAAATCGCATACATACGCCAAAGTCTGCAATGCCGTTTTGAAGGAGGAAATTCACGCCATAATCGGTGTAACTGCGAAGAGCTGACTCCGAATGGATTTCAATCATTTTTGAACGCCAGATACTCAAATAAATATCCGGATAGGGTACTTCGTTCAGATTGCTGCCAAAGTCAGACTGGTGTTCTCTCAGAAATCGGTAATTTTCTGCCAGAGAATAGGCATTGCGATCATAACGTTGGAGAAACTGCTGAATCTGAACATTAAAATTGTGTGTTTCCGTTTGCTCCCCGTAATCGTAAATGACATTGAAACGTCTGATTCCTCTATAAATTTCAGGAATCTGCTGGAGCTGAAAATTGTAGACCTTTGTCGGTACTGGTAAGCTGTCTGACGACTGTGCGCCCACAATTAATGAGCAGCAGAGCAAGGTTACGCACAACAGACTAATCAGCAGGTTTTTCATATCAGGCGTTCACACCAGTCATGTCAAATGAATGGTTATCAGTCCAAATATAGCATTTTTTTCGCACAAGTCAAAAAAAGTGCATGAATTGTTTTGAGTGGTGAAGGTGAATGAAACCGGAAAAAAGTAGTGAATATTCGTTGGGAAAACTGGGATATTTATGGCCGAAGCATCCTGCCTGATACAAGGTTTATTGATTTGCGAGAAATCTTGGAAACCATCAGGACCCTGATTCTTCCATGGCGAGACTGAGTTTGAAGGAGCCCCACTGTATCATTTTCTCCAGTCCATAGTGCTCCAGGCGGTTGTGGTAAAAATACAGCAAACTAAAGTTACTGCTCATTAGGTCGCCATTTTTTTTGCGGACAAGCGGTTTTGTAAAGTGGTAGATTCCCAGTTCTGAAACTCCATGTTGAATCAGCTTTTCGGTGTCCCAATGAATTTGTTCCGAGCATTTGAGTTTGCCCTGTCGCTCCCATTTGATCAGTACCTGTTTCAATTGTTCGATGACAGCACTGAATTCTTCTTTCGGGAAAATAAAATCGTCGGCCGGAAGACGCAGCAGGCCGTAAATATTTAGCTTGCTGTACTTTTGCTGCAGCATTTTAAAGGCTGCATATGCGACGAGATGGCTACTCAAAACAACGTTTTCCTTAAAGTAGCGGTCGGTGATTTTTTCAGCGAGCAACTGCGTATATTCATTCTCCCTTTGCGCATCGGTGTTAACCTCTCCATCAATCATGAAGTACTCTTTGATGTCAATTGACTTACCAAATTTGTCTGTACTCTCACCTTCAAAGTTCACAAAATTACCCATGATATCCATCGGCTTGCCGAAAGAAAGAGTGATTTCAGACTCCTCAGAGAAAAAATTCCAGATGTACTGGGTGATTTTCCTGATACTGTAGAATTCATCTTTGATTGTGCGGGTGTAGCGCTCCTTTCCCTCTGCACGAAGTTGTTGCTCAATTAGTGATTGTCCTTCCAGCACGAAGTGATAGCTCATGACCAGCGGAACAATGAATATCTTGTTGTCGCTCTCCTTCTGACAGCTGCTGCGTTGTGCTTCAACTACGGTACCCAGAAGGCCCATTTTTAATTTTGTTTCCAGAGAGCCGCTTCTGGAGCGTGTGCCCCCTGGAAAAAAAAGCGTGTTGGTGCCGCGCTGAAGCGACAGATTGGACATTGCCTTCAGCGTTTCGAGGTAGATACTGTTTTTTTTCCTGCGGTCGACCCGGTAAGCACCAAGTCTGTTCATAAAATAGGCTATTATTCCGCTGTTGTACAGGTTTAGCCCCGCACCGTAAGAAAAAGAAGGAAGTCCCAGCTTGGCATCCATCACAAAACCCACCAGGATAGAGTCTAGGTTGGAAAAGTGCGTAGGGACGACTACCAGTGTTCCCTTCTTTACCAGGTTTCTGATGTGGTCAATGTCTCCATGAACCTTGAATCGGTCGTACAGTATGGAATCTCCACCCCCGAAGATGAGTCTTTTGACACTTCTGAAAAATCCCTGTGCGGAAGCTGCATTAAGCAATCTGCCGAAGAAAACAGACAAGAATTTTCGGGCAAAGAGGAATGTGGAAATTTTAAAAGTTCCGACGATTTCCTCTGCATATCTGTT
>CANHEE010000098.1 GCA_947459655.1 Lewinellaceae bacterium | reverse complement strand
CCGCCGCAACTTTAGGATTGTTCACGTGAGTGAATCTTGAGCTTAGTGGTGTACTTGAATATGGGTCTGTCGTCGGGAAATTGATCAGGGTTTTGAGGTAGTCGTCCATAAGCAATGTGCTTGTATTGACATTGCCAAGAAAAACCTTTGCCTTGATTGCACCACTGACACCAAATCCCGAAAATGCTCCAAATTCTGTGAAGTGGTCGGTGTCAAATTCCAATGAAAATCCTTCGGTTTTGTCTGTAGCTATCGCATTATTTACAGCAACGCTGGGGATGACATTGTCAAGAGGGGTGCAGTTTTCTGTTGTTCCATTGTTCGGGTCGTCATAAGACCATATTCTCATCGAATTCATTGTCTCACTTAACGCAGCCGCCTGATTGAAATCGGCGAGTTCCTCGTTATGGAAGTTCAGGCGCACCCTTACAAATTGAGGGAAAGGATTCGCCACAGATGCGTTGATGTTGAAATATCGGGGCAAATATTTTACTCCATTTTGTAAGGCAGGAACGTTGGCCGGACCCGCTGCATTTTCCCTAATATTCATCGTTACGGTTCCAAGATTGACTCCGTTGGGATTAATTTCGGCAAAAGTTGAATTGCCCTGCCTCAATCTGAAGGTATTGAATCCGGAAACATTACTGATGGTTATGGTATTGCAGGTATTGTCATTCTGGTTTCCGAACGCTGGAGCTGCATAAATTTTGAAATCGTCAAAAAAGATATTGTTGCCTGCAGCGCTGGTAAACAAAAATCCAACTTTTATATTTGGCTGATTAGTAGCTGCAGGTGGCAGGGAGTAAAATCGGGTATACCATAGGTATGCGCCTGCATTGGCATTTGGTCTGACATTGTCAACGACATCTGTCCAGCTTACCCCGTTATCCAGACTGTACTGTACTGTGACCTTGTCGGTATTTGACATTAGCTGGTCGTTCTCCAGCATCCTGAAAGAGATATCCACTGCGGAAATTCCAGTTGTGTTGAAGGATGGTGAAACGAGTCGGGCCTGGGTGCCGCTGCTGGCGACAGCAGAGTTGAAACGAAGCATTCTCAGGCCTTCGGGAACGACTGTTGCAGGAGTTCCGCCGGTGGTAACTATTGAAATGGATGGTGCTACTGTGCCGCTGTTTACCACTACGTTTTGCCAGCAACTGCTGAGTACTGTTGTGTTGAAACCATCGTTGAACGGTAATGTCAAAATTCCACAAAGTGTAGAAAACGATGACTTAGGAGTATTGGCGCTGAAGCTACTCGTTCCACAACTTTGTCTGACGTAAATATCATAAGCTGAGCCCGGAGTCAGGCCGGTGATGCTCGTGCTTAAAGTACTGGAGGTTTTGATTGTGCCCCCCGTACCTGCTGTCGCTCCAGTGCCCGGTGTAAAACCTGAAAGTCCGTATTCAATGATATAACTTCCGGTACAGGAACTGCAGATGAATGCTACCTGAGCAGTCGTTTCAGTAATACTGGAAACCGTTAAACCAGATGGTGCTGTACAAGGCTGTACGATGTTGATAATGTAATCCTCTGTCTCACCCCAGTTACTGGAGCTTGTCCCACAGGCCTGTGCACTGGTCAGCACTGCATCATTACCTCCTCTGACCCTCATTCTTGTTTGACCACTGAAAGTACCGGCCGGAATGGTTATTGAACCCGTAAAGGTGGCATTGGCCCCCAACTGAGTTGTGTTATAGGCCATCATCTCCGTAGTAGCGAATGTTCCGTCATTGTTGTGGTCAATCCATACGGCACAGAATTGCTTGGTGTCGCTTCCGAAGGTGATGGAGATGTTATTTGCCACTGTTCGTACTATATTGGGGATGGTAACATTGTTGTAAAATGTATATGACCCGCTCGTACATGCGCTGGAATTGGATAATGTACTGTAAACCACATTGGCTATCTGATCTCCTGAGGCACATCCTGAGGAATATGTGGTTGAACAGTAACAGTTGTTCGGAGTGGACATACCAATCTGCAAAACGTTTGAAAAATAATCTGTACCTCCGCAGTTTACTTTGCAGCGGTAAAATGTTGCTGTTGTCTGCGAAGTGGAGGCCGTAGCCGAGGTTGCGTTTGTTATGTCGGTGTAGGTAATATTGTCAGTCGAGCGCTGCCATTGTAGTGTCGAAGAGATATTGGGGTTGGTGAGTGTCATGGTAAATGTGACTCCCGAGCAGACTGTAGTTACAGCGCTGGTGATGGCAGGTGTGCCGAGCGTGAATGACTGAGATAATGTATTGTCGGTCAGGTAAGTGTCGCCTGCATAAGTAGCATTTGCAACAGCAGTGATAGTCGCACCGGTATTTACATTTACATTGGTGAAGGTGATTGCTTCCGTTGCGTTTGTCGCCAGCGCAGTCGCATTTAGTACGCCCGTATAAGTGCCCGTGACACCTCCGCTCAGCGTAAGGGTAAGGCTAACTTCCCCAGGGTTGATGGTAGTAGTACCTTTGTTTTTTATGGTTACTATCATGGTCTGTGCCGTTCCGCTTATGCAAGGAGGATTGATTGAAACGATTCCCACATTGTTTCCCGGCGCAGCACATACGGTAGAGCTTTGCAAGCTTAACCTTCTTGGACTATTGGCCATAATGGTGGATGTCCGAATTTTCTGGTCGTTCGTGAAACAGTACAAACATGCATCATAACTGTAGTCCATGTAGTTGTAAAACATATCTCCGTTCGGTCCATTACTGCAGGTAACCTTTGGAAATGTAGGACAGCCGGAATTACTGGTGCTTTGTGTAGGCGTGTCATTGCAGTAGTCTGTACCACAAGATGCATCGCCCCAGATATGTCGCAGACCCAGCCAGTGGCCAACTTCGTGCACGGTGGTTCTTCCCCTGTTGTAATTTGCCGTAAGCCCCGGGTTTAGGTCTCCAAAGGCCAGATAACTGATGACAACTCCATCGGTGGTTGCAGTTCCGATACTGCTGGTTAGACCTGCCAGCAATGTTGTGGAGGGGAAAGTTGCGTAACCCAGTAGTGAACTACCGAGGTTGCATGTCCAGATATTTAGGTATTTATCTGTATTCCAGATGGTTGCAGGTTTGATATTCGCATCAATGTAGGTCGTACTGGTGTAGGGTGGTGCGGTCCAGCCTTTGCTGTTTCGATCAACCCTGTCAACACCGGGCTCTGACATGATATTGCCGTTGGGGTCAACGACAGCTGGACAAAATTCAATTTCAAGATCTGCAGCTGCAGGCTGAAAAACAGCGGGTAGGTTTGCGATATCCGAATTTGCTTTTCGAAAATCCCTGTTCATTGCGGCCATTTGTGCTGTAATCCACGAGTTGGGAATATTAGAGGCCGTGCCTACAGCCTCCCCATTGTGGATGACGTGAATGACATAGGGGATGGTAATAACGGCCCGCTGACTTGCTTTGGGATGCAATTTCGACTCCCTGATTTTATCCTGAAGCCACGCTTCGAACTGCTCCAGTGTCTCAGCGCCTGGGTTATTTTTTAGTCCCTCCTCGTAGACCCTCATGGTCGCACAACGCTCAAAATCTTCATTTTTTTCACGATTTTGAAGAATTTCTCGCTGAGCAAACAGAGATAGAGATACAACAGAGACCAGTAGTGATAAATATAATTTCCTCATTTTGGGCATTAAATATGTAATGAATTAGAAAACCAAAAGTCTTAGAATGAAGTTGCAATTTGCACCACTTTTTACATCCTTTCGTTGACCAATTGTAAAATTTGTTTTTCTCGTAAATCGGTTTGAACAATGATATCCGAGGCTCTCTTCAGCGTTTTTTCTACAAAATCTGCATCTTTTAGGCCCACGGAATTGATTTTTACATTTAAAAAAGCACCATGAACGGCAGCCCTTGCACAAAGTACACCGACACCTGCATCGGTAACTGAATTGGGATTTCCCTTGATGACCATTTCCTCGATAATGTCCAAAGTAGCGTAGCACAATTCCATCACCTTCAGCGGTATTTCAATTGCGGTTCTCGTTGCGGCCTGTATTTGTGCCGTCCTCGCAATTTTCTCCTCTGGGGTATTTTTTGGCATACCGAAAGCCACCATGATGCCGTTAAAAGCCCTAGTGTCTTCATCAACCATACGCAGCAATTCGTCTTTTAGTTGCTGGCCCTTTTCCGCAACAGCAGAAAAAGTTTTCCACTGGTCTTCCCAGCCTTTTTTGTGGGAAGAAAGATTGGCGACCATAGTAGCCAGTGAAATGCCTAGTGACCCTACATATGCGGCCACAGAGCCCCCACCCGGAGCCGGACTTTCTGATGCAGTTATCGAAGCAAATTCGCGAAGGTTCTTCTGAATGAGTGGACTTGAGGTGGCATCTTCGATCTGGTATTCTATGATTTTCTTTTTCGGATCAAAGGGACTTACTTCACCAAGTCCCATCGTTTTTACCGCGATATCAATCAGCTCCTCTTCTGATACGCCCGCACTTCTGCGCTGCTTTTCGAGGAAGTATTTTCCGGCGTCGGTCAGCACTTTTTTAGGAACAAGTCCCACCAGCTCAGATCCGGTGACTCGGAGTCCGTGATGTTCGGCACATTTACAGCATTCATCAAAGACCATGTGAAGCGGCGAAATGTTAATATTGGTCAAGTTCATGGATACCTGTGCGATTCCATATTCTTCTATAAACCAACCAATTCCCTTCACCGCTTTGCATTTGCCCGGAATCCGGACAGGTTCTCCATTTTCATCATTGACTATCGGTCCGTTGATAGGGTCTCCTTCTCTCAAAATTCTTCCTTGTTCTCTTACATCAAATGCCACAGAGTTGGCTCTTCTGACACTGGTTGTATTCAGGTTTACATTGTAAGCCACAAGAAAATCTCTGGCACCGATAACCGTTGCACCGGCACGGGCGTTGAAATGTGCTTTTCCATAGTCAGGAGTCCACTCCGGAAGGGTCATTTTACGGGGTAGAGCCTCATATTCACCAGATCTGATGGTTGCGAGGTTTTGTCTTTCGGGTCTGGTTGCTGCAGCTTCATACATGTAAACGGGCACATTGGTTTGTTCTCCGATCCGTTTTCCAAGCTTGTGGGCCCACGCAGCACATTCTTCCATGCTGATGTTGGCAATGGGTATAAGCGGACAAACATCGGTCGCGCCCATTCTTGGGTGTTCACCGCTGTGTTTGCTCATGTCTATTACTTCTGCGGCCTTTCTTATGGCTCTGAATGCGGCTTCAATGACCGGTTCTGGTTCTCCCACGAATGTAACCACTGTTCTGTTGGTGGCATAGCCTGCATCTGCGTCCAATAGTTTGACGCCATCAACTTTCTCAATTTCATCAGTTATTTGTTTCAGGATAGCGGAATCTCTTCCTTCTGAAAAATTTGGAACGCACTCAATCAGTTGTCTCATCATCAGTTGTTTTTACTGAAATTTATTTTGCAAAGATAATTATTTTTACCTTCGGAAAAAGATAGGATATCGTTTTAGAGCACCTCGGCTACTACAAAAATGCTGCCTAAAATCAATATCATATCGTTTTCTGTGGCACTGCGTTTTGCAGCGTTCAGTGCATTCCTGACAGAACTGTATTTTCTGCCTTTCAACCCTCTCTTGGCTGCCATCTCTTTCAAAAGAGCAGCATCCATTCCCCTTGGAATGTTGGCTTTGGAAAAGTAGTATTTGGCGTTTTCAGGGAAAAGCGAAAGTACTTTGTCTACATCCTTGTCATTCACAAATCCGGTAACGATATGCAATTGGTCAAATTTAAGCGTGTGGAGTTGTTCCAGTGCAGTGCGTACGCCGGCTTCATTGTGCCCACTATCAGCGATAATCAGGGGTTTTTCTCCTATTTTCTGCCATCTACCCATGAATTTTACGCTTTCTGAAAAGTAGTGTAGAGCAGTGCTCAGATGCCCGCTGTTCACTTTCCAACCGAGTTTTTCCATTTCATCAATGGCGGCAACTGCAGTTAGCAGATTTTTCTCTTGGTAATTTGCCCGACTAAGTCCACCATCACAAAAGTAACTGCCGTATGCGCTGCCGTTTTTACTGACGATTAACGAGTCATTTTCCCGTCCGGAAATTGCATAATGTTGGTCTGCAAACAAAATTGGAGCATCCATTTCACCAGCTTTGTTTGTGAATACAGGCGCACTTTCCGGATGCATTTCGCCAATTACCACAGGAATATTCTTTTTAATGATACCAGCCTTTTCAAAAGCAATTTTTGGGAGGGTATTTCCTAGCATCTGCATGTGGTCGTAACTAATGTTGGTTATCACACTTAATTCAGGAATAATGACATTGGTGGAATCAAGCCGACCGCCCAGGCCTACTTCAACAACAGCGATATCTACTTTCTGCTCTGCAAAGTAGCTAAAGGCCATCGCTACAGTCATCTCAAAAAAACTGGGGCGGATTTTTTCAAATACCCCGCGGTTGTTTTCAGTAAACTGACATACAAAAGCTCTTGAAATGAAATTTCCATTGATTTTGATGCGCTCCCGGAAATCTTTGTAATGCGGTGATGTGTACAGGCCTGTTTTGTAGCCTGCCTCCTGAAATGCAGCGGCAATCAGATGGCTGCAGGAACCCTTTCCGTTGGTTCCACCCACATGGATGGTCGGGAATTTACTTTGCGGATCTCCAAGGTGATCGCAAAGTGCAATGGTGTTGGTGAGGTCTTTTTTGTACGCCGCATCTCCAATCCGATGATACATCGGAAGGTAGCTATACAGATACTCCAGCGTTTCTGAATAAGTCATATAGCTGAACAAAGAAAAATCCCCGGTAGCATGAGTGCTGTCGGGGATTTTTTGAATTTATACTGTTAAGGTTTTGTACATGTCTTGGCGCATCTCCTTGATTTTCGGATCGGTAATGTACTCATCAAAAGTCATCATCCGGTCGATATATCCCGAAGGCGTTAATTCTATGATTCTGTTCGCAACTGTTTCTGTCAGCTCGTGGTCTCTGCAGGTAAATATCATCATGCTTCTGTAATCCTTCATTCCGTTGTTCAGGGAGGTGATGGATTCCAGGTCGAGGTGATTGGTCGGCTCGTCAAACATCAGGAAATTGGCATTCTGCAACATCATTCTGCTGAACATGCAACGCATTTTCTCTCCTCCTGAAAGTACATTACATTGTTTGAGTGATTCCTCACCACTGAAAAGCATTCTGCCTAGGAATCCCCTGACATAGGTTTCGTCCTTATCGGTGGAGTATTGCCTAAGCCAGTCGATCAGGTTCAGATCACTGTTGAAATAGTGATGGTTTTCAATCGGCATGTATGCTTTGGTAATGGTCTGCCCGAACCTGTACTCTCCGGTGTAATCGGTATCATCGCCGTTTACGATGGCGTAAAATGCTGTTGTAGCGAGTGAATTTTTGGAGATGAGCGCAATTTTGTCGCCCTGATTTACCTGGAAATCAACATTCTCGAAAAGTACTTCATCACCCATCTTTTTGGTGAGTCTGCTTACCTCAAGTACCTGGTCTCCCGCTTCCCGAAGCATCTGGTTGAACACGATGCCCGGATATTTTCTATTGGAGGGTTTGATTTCGCTGAGGTCTATTTTGTCGAGTGCCTTCTTTCTGGCAGTAGCCTGTCTGGATTTGGATACGTTGGCGGCGAATCTCCTGATAAACTCCTGTAGTTCCTTTACGCGCTCCTCCGATTTTTTGCGCTGATCTGATTGTTGACGCGCTGCCAACTGACTGGATTCGTACCAGAAAGTATAATTACCGCTGTAAATCTGAATTTTGCTAAAATCAATGTCGGCAACGTGTGTACATACAGCATCCAGGAAGTGACGGTCGTGAGAAACAACCAGAACGCACTTGTCATATTGGGCGAGAAAATCCTCCAGCCAGCTGATGGTTTCTACATCCAGATCGTTGGTTGGCTCATCGAGGAGCAAAATATCAGGTGCATTGAACAATGCCTGTGCCAAAAGCACCCTTACTTTCTGGTTTCCGTCCAGTTCTTTGAGGAGCTTGTGGTGTGTACTTTCACTGATTCCAAGATTACTCAACAAAGCTGCAGCATCGCTTTCTGCATCCCAGCCGTTCATTTCAGCAAACTGGGCTTCCAGCTCGCCGACCCTCTCGCCGTCTGCATCTGTAAATTCAGTTTTGGCGTAAATGGTCTCCTTTTCCTTCATGATGCTGTAGAGCTCTGTGTGGCCCATCAACACTGTCTCCAGAACAGGCAATTCATCGAATTCGTAGTGATTTTGCTTGAGCACGGACATGCGCGCTCCCTTGTCAATTTCCACCCTTCCCGTTGTCGGATCAATTTCTCCGCTCAGGATTTTCAGAAAAGTAGATTTTCCGGCACCGTTGGCACCAATTACACCATAACAGTTTCCTGCCGTAAAGCGCACGTTGACATCTTCGAACAGAATCCTTTTTCCAAAACGAAGTGATACATTTACTGCTGCAATCATTGATTTTATTAGAATATAAAAATGTGTAAAAAATTGTATTTCAGGCTATTGTGTGTTTTTAGTTTAAAAAAATCGCACAACGATGCAAAAGTACAACATCCTGAACGATTTAGGGAACAATCGTAATGAAATGTTGGTTCGCTTGGCCTCATGCGCAGGTGTCGTTTGGGCCTTTTATCTAAGCTACTTCGATGTTGCTCTTGCAGCATGGAAAACTTTTTTATTTTTTTTCTGGCAGCGGAACCGTTGGCGGTTTCAAATCGTTACCTTTGCGTTTGAAATGAATGATTTGCTCATTTCCTATTACCACAAACGGGGTTGACAGGAATCGACGGGTAAGTAAACTTTCGGATAAGCATGTCGGGCTATGGTGATACCTCCCGTTAAACGGTGCATCAAACTTTCAAATGGCAACTACGAGTATGCCATGGCTGCTTAATCTAAAGTTAGATTCAAGTGCCATAATGCCGCAAGCTTGAGGCTCCATACACAGCGTGCCGCGTTTAATCCACTTTGGAGATAGGAAAAGAGAGTAGTTTTGTATCTTATCCGAAACCTAAAAGCTAAGGGCGAATATGGGTCTGTTCAGTAGCCTAACCTCGCCACGAAAATTCAAATACTAAACTAAACATGTAGAAAGTCCGCCGGTGCTTTCTCCGGACAGGGGTTCGAATCCCCTCAGCTCCACAAAGCAAAATCCCTGACAGCGCATTGGTTGTCAGGGTATTTTTTTTAGTCACAAATAATTACTTTATCCTCACCATTCAGCATTAGTGGTTGACGTACTCTTTGTGGTAAATTTTAAAAAATAGGAGCAATAGTGATATGAGTATCGGTCCAAAAATCAGTCCTATAAATCCAAATAGACTTATGCCTGCTATGACACCAAAAAGCGTAACCAGCGGATGCGTATCGCCAATCCATTTTTGCAGCATGAATCTGAAGAGATTGTCCACACTTCCAATCACCAGAATGCCGTAGGTCAGCATGATAATTGATTCTTTAACGAGTCCATGGGTGAAAAGCATTATGGAAAGCGGGATATACACCAGCATTGAACCCAAAACAGGGAGAATGGAGGCTACGAAGGTGGCCAGAAACCACAAAAAAGCATCCGGAACGCCCAGAATAAGGTACATGATTAGTCCGGTTAGCGCCTGCACCAATGCCACAAGCGGAATGCCTATGGCGTTGGAGATGACCAGGCTGTTAAGCTGTTGCTGCAGGAAATCATTGTTGTTTCTGTTAACAGGCAGGACTTTGGATAATCCATGGTCCACTTTTTCGTATGCGGTAAGTAAAAAAAACAGGACAAAGAAAGTCAGGACAATCCCTACCGCTCCGTTGACGGTGGCGCTCACCATGTTCTGCAGTTCGTTGCCCAGCCATTCTGTTGCGCTTTTTAGATTTTCAGGGGTAAGGATTTGAATCTGGTACTTTTGCTCTGTTTCATGCAGCTTCTGTTCAAGAAAGACCAGAATCTGCGGGTAGCTTTTCAAAAGCGGAATTATTCTGTCGCCGACGATTTTGAGAAGGATGTTCAGCGGAATAATAATGACGGTTATAGAAAACACAATCAGCAGCGAAGCAGAAAGAGTGGGTTTCCATCTCCGCTTTTCCACCAGGTTGATATGCCAGTTTCTGAGTAAAATATACAGGGTGTATGAAGCAAGAAAGACTGAAATAAAATGGCGAAGCTGCCAGAATACGACTACGCCGAGGAAAAGAATGATAAGAATCAGAAAAATCTGACGGATGATGGAGTTGGCTATAGTATCTTTCATTGGATCATGTTTTTTCGTGCTAAAGTGAAATCAATGACTGAGTTTGCATTTAAGGTAAATGTAAGCATTTTAGATAAAATATGAAAACATTCCCATGAAAGTCATTAAAGTTAAAATGTAATCTGCCATTCGGATGTATTTTTCGCTTCTTTGCGGCTGCAACT
>CANHEE010000097.1 GCA_947459655.1 Lewinellaceae bacterium | reverse complement strand
CAGGTATGAAGAGAGCATCAACCTGCACATTGCCATCACCGATGAAGAACCTTATGCGCACCTTGCCTGGCACAATCTGGGCCACGCCTACCTTGGCGTTGAAGATTACGACAATGCGACCGATGCCTATGAGTTCGCCATCGTATCCAACGAAGATTTTGAATTTGCCTATAGAGATTGCGGTGCAGTACTCATCCAGACCCGCAAGTTTGCACAGGCTCTCGAAATGTACAAAGAGGTAGAAGAGCGCTTCACTGCCGACTACGATGTTCTGTCCAAAATCGGTTACTGCAACCAGCGCATGGGACAGCACACCACTGCTGTTATTTATTACAAGCGTTCCATCGAGGCCCAAAGCCACAATCCCGAAGCTTTTTTCCGTCTCGGCGAGTGCCTTGCCCTGCAGGGTAACCTCAGCAGTGCGGTGACTGCCTTCTCCCGTGCCATCGAGCAGGACGATACCTATGAAGAGTTTTTCTATGCCCTGGCACAGGTGTATGGCATCATGGGTAAAAAGGAAAAAGCCAGTGAGGCTTTCTGCCGCGCAAACGAAATAGCACCTGAAAACATAGAATACTGGATCGGACATGCCAAATTCTACCGTTCGCAGGATTGCCTGAACGAGGCACTTGAAATCATTGAAGAGGCCGAAATGAATATTGGCGGTGCAGACATACTTTACTCAAGAATCATCTGTCTGTTCGAAATGGGCCGCAGAAAAGAAGCGATGCTCTGCCTACAGGATGCACTCAGTGAAAATTTCAACCTGCACCAGATGCTTTTTGACGAGCTTCCTCACCTCGAAAACGACCGTGAAGTGCTCAGCCTGATCAGTCTTTGTCAGGAAAAGAATTGAATCTGATCCCGGTAAAAAAAATGCAAAAGCGCAGTGGAATGCTATTTCACTGCGCTTTTGCATTGTCCTGAACCCACATAAAATCAGTGCGAAATAAAATAAATTAAAAAAATATGTATTTTTTTCTTAATATATAAAAGTTTGGCAACATTTTTGATTTTCATAATGTGTATTTCTGAAATCACCCGGAAAAAACAATCAGGCGCAACACTTCCTGTAATTCATCCGGCATCAGGGTACTCCTTACACACAGGACTACACAACGAATTTTACACACTGCATCACGAAAATTTTTTTTCGGCAGTGTCCTTCCTTTGAACAGAACCACACCCTGCTCCCCCGGGAGCAACATTCACGACAATGTATGACAAAGACTGCTGTATTGCTTTCAGCGGCAATCGGGGGTTTCTGCGCAATATTTCTTCAACAAACTCTGAACAATCATGAATCCGAAAGTTACCTTAATAACTGCTTTCGTTCAAAAAATCCATCCGGTAGTGGCAAAAGGCAAAACAGCTTTTCGCTTCGGTATAACCATGCTTCTGCTACAGTTTCTGGCCACATCGGCTGGGGCGCAGTGTACGCTAGGTTGTAACGACAACGTGCTGGTATCTCTTGACAATAGCAACTGCCGTGCATTGATTTCCGTGGCAACCATCTCACCAATGATTCAGGCTTCCTGTCCCGGCGGCAATTTTCAGGTGGTGGTGATGGACCTCAATGGCAACGTCCTACCGAGTAGTCCGTACGTAACATCGGCCGATGCTGGGAAAAAGCGGATGGTGAAAATCTTTGACCTAAACTCCCAGAACTCCTGTTGGGGCTCTGTAGTGGTCGAAGACAAAATTCCTCCTGTTTTCAGCAACTGCGCACCCGAGGTAGTGCCTTGTAATGCAGATATTTACGCACCCGGAGTTGTAACGCCTCCAGTGGTTGTAGACAACTGCTCAGGCAATGTACAACTGACATTTTCTGATGCGATCACGGATTTTCCCTGCTCGAATCCAAACTACACCGCAATGGCCCTTCGCACCTACACTGCAACCGACCAGTTCGGCAACAGCAGCAGCTGCGTAAAAACCATTTATTTGCGCAAAGGCACGCTCAGCAGCGTGGTTTTTCCAAAAAATTTCGACGGCATACAGCAGCCTGTAATCGACTGTACCAACGCAAATACAGACCCTTCTGCAACCGGAGTGCCTACTGTCAACGGACAGCCGGTCAACCAGTATTGCGACCTGCTTGCCACCTACTCTGATAAAATATCCACCGGCTGTGCGGGAGCAAAAATCATCAACAGAACCTGGCAGGTGGTTGAATGGTGTACCGGAAGCCAGCTCAACCTGGTACAGTACATTAAAGTTGAAGATAAAATCAAGCCACTCATGGTCTGTCCTTCAGATGTTACCATCAGCACCAGAATGACGGGCTGTACGGCAAACTATACTTTCCCGAATTTCAATCCGGCCGACAACTGCTCGCCAGTCAATAAAATCATATTCCAGTACACCGCCTCCAACGGCACCATATCGGGAAACTCTATCCTGAATCTTCCAATCGGCAAAACAACCGTGACCGTTACGGAAAGCGATGATTGTGGCAACAAAAACTTTTGTACATACAATATAACAGTTCGCGACGACATCCCCCCTGTAGCCGCATGTTCCGGGCCGATCAAAATTTCGCTCGGTCTGGATGGCAAAGCAGAGCTCAGCGCTGCCGCAATCGATAATGGCAGCACCGACAACTGCGGTATTGACAGAATGGAAATTTCCAAAATGGGACAAACCGTCAATTTTCAGCCAAAGATTACTTTCGATTGTACCGATTGCAACAACAGCATCCAGGTCATCCTGCGGGTGTGGGACATCAACGGAAATTACAACGATTGCATGACCTCTGTAGCAATTGAGGATAAACTCAATCCGCAGATTGTGTGCCCGAACAATGTAACCATCAACTGCAGCCAGGACTACAAGGACCTTAACATCACAGGAGCTGCTGTGGCTTCAGACAACTGCTCTGCAACGGCTGCATATACTGATTCAGTAAGCCTGAACAGGTGTGGATCGGGCACTGTCAGAAGAACCTGGACAGCTACCGACAAAGGAGGCAGAACCAACTCATGCGTACAGACCATCACCATTGTCAACCCAAAAACCATCTACATCAATTCGAACAATCCGCAGGATCCGGCAGATGATGTGGCATGGCCTGCCGACATTACTGTAGCCACATGCGGAACAGCAACACTGCCTACAGCAACAGGTTCTCCGGTAATATCGGGCGATATATGCAACCAAACCACAACAACTTTCGAAGATACCGAAGGCACTGCACAGAATGGTGCATGTAAACTGATTCTCCGCAAATGGAAGTTGACGGATTTCTGTCAGTTCGACCCCAACGCCAACCCTATAACAGGTTACTGGGAGTACACTCAGCGCATCAGTGTGCTGAACAGCATCCCTCCTGCGTTTTCGTTCACTTGTCAGGATGTTACCTTGACACTCGATGCAGGAAACTGTATTTCGCAGAACCTGAATATGACACTTACTGCAACAGATGATTGTACCGACACGCAAAATCTTGTCTGGTTTGCCTCTGTTGACCTGGACAATGATGGAAATGTCGACCGCACCATCAATAGCGGCAACATCAGCGGCTCCTACCCTATGGGAACAAGCACAATAAATGTTACAGTCAGCGATGGCTGTGGAAACCACCGGAGCTGCAACTTTAAGGTTCTTGTAGTCGAGTCACAAAAGCCAACTGCCGTTTGCAAACAGGGTTTGTCTGCCAATGTAGACACAACCGGTGCGGTTACGCTGGATGCAAAATTGTTTGACGGTGGTAGCAGCGACAATTGCACAAAAAGCGCAGACCTTACTTTCAGCATTAGCCCGAATACCTTTACCTGCGCACTGCTCGGTCCAAATCTGGTATTGTTCACCGTCACAGACAAGTCCGGAAACACCGATGTTTGTCCTACATTCGTAGATATTCAGGACAAGGACAGCATATGTCCGACCAATGTGTACAGTACCGCATCAATTACCGGAGCCATCATGACCCCTCAGAGCAAAGGTGTCGACAAGGTTGACATCATGATGAATGGCGCTTTTTCACAGGTCAGCACAACCAATACCGGAAATTACACCCTAATCAAGCCGATGGGCATGAACTACATGGTCAAACCTGAGAAGAAGGGTGATGACCTCAATGGAGTAACCACCTTCGATGTGGTCAGAATGACCAGACATATCCTCGGACTGGACAGAATCACCGACCCATACACACTGATTGCGGCAGATGTGAATAAAAACGGAACCATTTCTTCAGCTGATATCGTGGCGACACGCAGAGTAATTCTTGGCCTTACGCCGGTTTTCGCTCCGAACCAGCAATCCTGGCGCTTTGTCCGCAAAGACTTCGTCTTCAGTAACCCGCTGAATCCGTTTTCAGCGCCGTTCCCTGAGTACAGCATCGTTTCGCTTACAGGCGACCAGACATCCAATTTCGTTGCGGTAAAAATCGGAGACCTGAACAACAGCGTAAAGCCTTCAAGTAACAGTCCGGCGGGACAGAGGGAAAATACAGAAAGTCTGCATATCCACGCAGATAATATTCAAATGGAAGCCGGAAAAACATACCGCATACCACTGAGCATTAGGGAAAAAGACCTCAGCGGCATGCAGTTTACACTGAAGCTAAACGACAAGGTAGAGCTACTCAACATTGCACCCGGCGACTTACCGGAAATGGGAGCATCCAACATTGCGGTGTTGGACAATAACACCATCCCTGCAAGCTGGAATACATCGCAGCTACTGAATGGCCAATCGCTTTTCGCAGTACTTGAACTCAGAGCAAGCGACAATGTCAATCTCAGCGAGGTACTTGCACTCAACTCAGAAGTGACTCCTGCTGAGGGTTACAGCAATGATGATGAAATCAGAAACGTACGCCTCAAGATAGGCGACGGGAAAGCATCATCTGCATCTGACAATGTGGAACTATATCAGAATCAGCCGAATCCGTTCAGCGAATCGACTCAGATCAGGTTCTATTTGCCTGAGCCGACTGAAGCCACCCTTTTGGTGACAGATGTCAACGGAAAAGTGGTTTACAGACAGAAAAACGAATACGATCGTGGTACACACAGCATCAACCTGAATAAAAATCAAATGTCCACTTTAACAACCGGTATTCTATACTATCAGCTACAGACCCCGGGACAAAGCAAGACAGGCAAAATGATCATTCTGGATTAATTCCGGGGCATGAAACGAAAGCAGTACCCGCGGGTACAGAAGAAACCAACAACAATGGTCCCAACAGTGGACACTATCCTTTTACCAACTACACACCAAACCTGCAGCATGCGTTTCACACGCATGCTGTCTTTTTTTGTGGGGCAACCGTCCTTATTTTTGACTTGTTTTTTTCATCTTATCGTTCAATAGTTGCTAACTTTGCCTTAAACAGATTGATATGGCAAAGCTACAAAGACCAAAAAGAGAGGCCGTCTCAGGCAGTCGTACTGCGACCGCCGCAAGCACAAATAAAACATCTCACGGCCTGCTTGGACCCGGACTGATTTTGGCGGCGCTGGCATTTCTGCTTTTCTCCAATACCCTATCGCATGGCTGGGCACTTGACGACTACTCCGTTATCAAGGACAACTACCTCACCCAGCAGGGAACAAAGGGTATCAGCACACTACTGAAAACCGAATACCGCTATGGCTACTGGAACAGCCCCGGATCACTTTATCGTCCGCTATCCCTGGTGATGTTCGCCATCGAGTGGCAGCTTTTTCCCGATGATCCGTGGATTGGTCACTTTATGAATGTGGCACTGTATAGTGCCTCTGCGATGCTGTTGTTCTTTGTGCTGGCCAGATTACTGAAAAATACAAATGCGGCGATTCCATTCTGCATTACCGCATTGTTTATCGCACACCCTACCCATGTTGAGGTTGTGGCCAACATCAAAAGCAGGGATGAGATACTGGCACTGCTGTTCTCCTTTTCGGCATTGCTTTTTTTCGTAAAATATGCCGACAGTAAAAAAACAAGTTCGCTGCTTGCGGCACTGATCAGCTACCTACTCGCGATGTTTTCCAAAGAAAATGCGATTACTTTTCTGGCTGTTTTTCCGCTTGCCATTTATTTTTTCCGGGAAAACAGTCTTTCCGACAACTTGAAATCCTCTGCACTAATGATTATTCCGGCGCTGATTTTTCTCGCCGTGCGGCAAAAAGTGCTCAACGGACAAAGCAGCACCGAACTGATTTCGCACCTCGATAATGCGATACTACAGGATGGCATCCCCAAACTTGCCGGCGCACTGGCGATGATGTTCTACTATTTCAAGGCATTGATTTTTCCCCTAACCATGGTTTCTGACATGGGCTACAACGCCGTTCCGCTCAGCGGCTGGTCTGACCCAAAAACACTGCTGATGCTGCTGCTCAATATTGCCTTATTGGCAATGGCTTATCAGGGCTTGAGAAAAAAAGACCCCGTAGCATTCGGCATTTTGCTTTTCTACATCACTTTTTCCATTTCCAGCAACATTTTTCTGACCATCGGTACTTCCTACGGCGAGCGTTTGCTTTATGCTGCAAGTCTGGGCTTCTCCTTTGCCTTCGTCTTTGCCCTCTATAAATTCGTAAAAACTGCTGACCTCAACGACAATCTATTTTCCTTTCTTGGAAAAAGTAGTGCATTCACGGCAATAATTGCCATTTTCTTTCTCTTTTTTGCTGTAAAAACCTACACCCGGAATCCTGCATGGAAAGACAGTTACACATTGTACGAAACAGATGTGGAAACCAGCAGCAATGGTGCAAAAATCAACTACCACTACGGACTAGAACTGACTAAAAAGGGAAGAGATGCTGCTGATGCATCGAATAAAAAAATGTATCTGGAGAAGGCCATCCGACATTTTGAGAAAGCACTGAGCATCTCGCCGGGCTACCATGATGTGTATGGAGAAATGGGTCTTGCCTACATGTACCTGGGTGACAACAACAAAGCAATGGAAAATTTCCGGACATCGGTGGAGCAGACACCCGACGCCAAGGTTTACAGCAACATGGGAATGATCTATTTTCAGCAAAACAACATCCAGGAGGCGCAGCGGGTATACGAAAAGGCCATCCAGATTGACAACCGATATGTTGATGGCTACCGCAATCTGGGTTCGGCACTGGCCATGCAGGGGAAATTCGCTGAAGCCATACCCCAATTCAAAAAAGCCATTGAATTCAGACCCAACGAGGCCATTCTGTATTACTTTCTCGGATCTGCCTACCGCGATAGTGGCGATTCTGAGACAGGACAACAGTACCTCAACAAGGCATATCAGTTGGATCCAAAATTAAAAAAATAGCTCTTACGATGCCCTACCCGCACATCTTCCGGCCACTCGATCTCGGCTTTACAACCCTGAAAAACAGAATTGTAATGGGTTCAATGCATACCGGACTGGAAGAAGAGAAAAATGGGTACGAAAAACTGGCAGCCTTCTACCGCGAAAGGGCGAAAAATGGTGTGGCCTTGATCATCACCGGCGGAGTAGCACCTAGCTGGCAAGGATGGACCTCCCCTTTTTCCGCGACAATGTCCAACAGCCGGGAGGCGGCAAAACACCGCGTTGTCACCAAGGCCGTGCATGAAGAGAGCGGGAAAATATGCATGCAGATTTTGCATGCAGGCAGATACAACTACACTCCTTTTGGCGCATTTGCACCCTCAGCCATCAAATCACCCATTCACCGATTCAAACCCTGGGCCCTCAGCAGAAGAGGAATTTTGAGTACCATTAACGATTTCGTTCGCTGCGCAAAACTGGCACAGGAGGCCGGTTACGATGGGGTGGAAATCATGGGCTCAGAGGGCTATCTCATCAATGAGTTCATTTGTAGGCACACCAATCACCGCACGGATGAGTGGGGAGGGAGCTTTGAAAACAGGATTAGGTTCCCCCTTGAAATCATTCGCAGGACCCGCGAAGCATGCGGCAATACATTCATCATCATTTTCAGACAATCGTTACTCGATCTGGTTGATGATGGCAGCAACTGGGAAGAAGTAGTACTGCTTGCGAAGGCAGTGGAAGCGGCAGGTGCAAACATCATCAATTCAGGCATCGGTTGGCATGAGGCACGGGTGCCGACCATCGCGACCAATGTACCTCGCGGAGCATTTACCTGGGTAACCCAAAAGCTTAAGCGAGAGGTAAATATACCATTGATTGCAACCAACCGTATAAATATGCCCGAAACTGCTGAACAGATTCTCGCAGAGGGCCAAGCAGATCTGATATCTATGGCCAGACCTTTTTTGGCTGATGCGGCATTGGTCAAAAAAGCCATGGAAAACCGCTCCGATGAAATAAACACCTGTATCGGTTGCAACCAGGCCTGTCTCGACCACACCTTTAGCAGAAAGACTGCTACCTGTATAGTAAACCCATTTGCCTGCAGGGAAACTGAAATGACAATTATCCCGGCCACTGATACAAAAAAAGTTGCTGTTGCCGGAGCAGGTCCTGCGGGACTTTCATGCGCCATTACGCTGGCACAAAGAGGCCACGAAGTTCATCTGTTTGAAGTAGGCAACGAAATCGGTGGACAGTTCAATATCGCTAAGGAAATACCGGGAAAAGAGGAATTCCGGGAAACACTTCGCTACTACACAAAGCAGCTCGAATTGCAGAGAGTCCAGCTCCACCTCAATACCGCGCTTACCACTGAAATCGCAGACAAATTTGATGAAATTGTTGTGGCCACAGGTGTCGTTGCCCGAAAGGCCGGCATCCCGGGAGAGACTCACCCTGCTGTACTCAGCTACACTGATGTGGTACTGCACAAAAAACCGGTAGGAAAATCAGTCGCCATCATCGGAGCAGGTGGTATCGGTTTTGATGTGGCAGCGTTTCTGAGCAGTGAACCCAACGCAGACATACCGGAATTCATGAAAGAATGGGGCGTAGACATGAGCTACCGGCATCCGGGAGCAAAAACCAAACCCCAACCTACTCCCGCTGAGCGGGAAATTTTTATGCTGCAGCGCTCTGAGGGAAAAATGGGTGCAAGACTTGGCAAAACCACTGGATGGATACACCGCAGCAGCTTGAAAATGAAAAAAGTAAAAATGATCAGTGGCGTAAGCTACAGACATATCGATGATGAAGGGCTACATATAATGGTAAATGGAAAACCGCACACGCTGCAAGTTGATACCATAGTAGTCTGCGCCGGGCAAGTATCCCGCAACCAACTTTTTGAGGAAATACAAAAAATGGGCAAAAAAGCGCATCTTATCGGTGGTGCAGCAGAGGCTGGAGAGCTCGATGCCAAAAGAGCGATTGCTGAGGGCACTCAACTTGGATTAACTGTATAAGCATTGCCACTGTCCTGTCCACTTTTTTTTCAGGTCCAATTTTTACTTGTTTATCAATTTATTATGCAATTTTTTTTTAAAAAAAACGGCAAATAAATTTGTGAACTAAAAAAATACCATTTACCTTTGCGCCGCTTTTAGAGCGATGAGTTTCGCTCCTGTGCAGTCCTACAGGACAATTACACCTTTTTATTTCATTTTTAATAAAAAATACATCATAGTGAATACTTTAAGTTACAAAACCGTGTCGGCAAACAAAGAGACCGCTCAACACAACTGGTATGTAATTGATGCTGACGGTGAAATCGCGGGCCGTTTGTTCTCCAAAATCGCAGCTATCCTGCGCGGAAAGAACAAGCCCAACTTCACTCCACACGTCGATACAGGTGATTATGTGATCGTGCTCAACGCTGAGAAAATTCGTTTCACAGGAAACAAAATGAAGGTAAAGGAATACCTTACTTACTCACTCTATCCAGGTGGCCAAAAGTCAATGACGGCAGCCGAGATGAACAACAAATTCCCTGAGCGTCTGATCGAAAGAGGCGTCCGCGGGATGCTACCCAAGACCAAGCTTGGAAATGCGCAGATCAAGAAAATGTTTGTTTACAAAGGTGACAAACATCCTCACGGCGCACAGAAGCCTGTTGCCATCTGATGGTTCAGAAAATTGTTTAAAACATTAAAATAACAAATAATACATTTATAAATGGAAATGATTAATGCAGTCGGAAGACGTAAAGCAGCAGTTGCCAGAGTATATCTCATGAAAGGCGATGGCAAAATTACGGTCAACGGCAAAGAATACAAAGACTATTTTCCGCAAACACATGTACAGCACAACCTTACCGATGCATTGGCAGCTACAGAAGCTACAACCATCTATGATGTAGTTGTGAATGTCAGTGGAGGTGGATTCAAAGGTCAGGCAGAAGCAGTCCGCATGGGTATTGCCCGTTGTCTGGTGAAATTAAATGAAGAGTTTCGCAAGCCGCTCAAGGAGAAAAAATACCTTACGCGTGATGCTCGTGCTGTTGAACGCAAGAAGTTCGGTCGTCCAAAGGCAAGAAAGCGCTTCCAGTTCTCCAAACGTTAAAAATACTGCT
>CANHEE010000096.1 GCA_947459655.1 Lewinellaceae bacterium | reverse complement strand
TGTACTGCTGCCACTGCCATTAAGCTGTATCTGCGGATTGACGCAGGTTATCGGCCCAGCTGCGGCAACCACTGCATTAGGAATGAGTTTGTTTTCTATGACAATTGCCGAAGAAGTTGAGGAGCATCCATTTGCGGTATTGATAATGGTAAGCGTGTAGGTTCCCTGTCTGTCTACAGTCGCGGTATAGCCCGAAGTGCCCGATATATAATTGCCATTCGATGTCGACCATGCATAAAAATAGTTGCTGTTAAACTGAGACTGCGGCTGCATGACGATGGCTGGAAATGTACACGACAAAAGACCGGGTACTACAAATGTGGAAACGGGAGGCGTAACGTCCTGAATTACTTGTATGGTTTTGGAAGCAGTACATCCGTTGTCAGCGTTGGTTACTACCAATGTGTAACTGCCTCCGGTTGTGATAGAAGGGGTCAGTGTACTATTGTTGGAAAAACCATTTGGACCTGTCCACAGAAAAGAAAAATTACTGCCGGAACTGGAACCATTGCCATCCAGGGTTGTGGTTGTTACATTACAATCCAGATTTCCTGTTGCAACAGCGGCCACTAACGGGGCATTTTTATCGGCGGTAACGTTTACCTGCCCAACGGCAGTACAACCATTCGTGGAATTGGTGACGGTAAGCACATAGGTTCCACTTTGGTTGACCAGCGGTGAGGTACTGTTGGCTCCGTTTATTATTCCCGGACCGGACCATTGGTAGGCCAACGGTGAACCGTTTGCACCTGATCCGCTAAGATTTTTTGCGGGATTATAACAATTTATGGTCAGGTCAGCGCCAGCATTTGCCGTAGGCGCGTCATCGTCTTTGGTTACATTTACCTGAGAAGTAGCGGTGCAGCCATTGACATTGTCCGTTACTGTCAACTGATAAGTTCCGGGCTGATTGACGTTCTGCGACGAAGCAGTGTTGCCGTTTGACCAGGTGTAGTTGTAAGTTGAAATATTGTTGCCACCAATCGATACGCTATTGCTGTTGTAGCAGTTTAGGACCTTTGGTGGTCCGGCTGTCGCATTAGGGGGAGTGATGTTTTGATTGACGGTTACCGAGGCTATTTTTGTACATCCGTTCACCGTACCGGTCACCGTAAGTACATAAGTGCCCGGACTTGTGACATTTGGTGGCAGGAGATTCGACGAACTGAACCCACCCGGGCCGCTCCACTGATAATTAAAGCCAACTCCGGTGCTACTGCCTGAGGGGTCAAGGGATATCGATGAATTGTTGTAGCAGTTAAGGGTCTGTGCAGGCAAAATGGCTGCTGCCGGCGCGACTTTGTCTTCAGAGACGGTGACTGATTTTGTGTGTGTACAACCGCTAACAGCGTCAGTCAGGGTCAGCACATAGACTCCTGCGACCGAAATAGCTGGTGTTGGTCCGCTTCCGGAAGGTGTCCAGCTGTATTGAAGATTATTACCGGTTACAATAGGATTAAGGTTTTTTACCGGATTGGCACAAGTAAGGGTAATATCTGCAATGGAATTGATATTGGGAATAGATTTGTCTTCAGTAACAGTGATGCTACTTATGGAAGTGCAACCATTTACCGGGTCGGTAGCGGTTAGGCTGTATACACCCGGTGTTGTAATGGTCTGTTGTCCCGAAGAAGCACCGTTTGACCACTGGTAATTGTATGCAGATGAGCTCGTTGTTCCTATGGTTACTGCCCCATTGTTGGCGCAGTTGAGCAGAGCAGGAGGCCCGGCAACAGCATTAGGAGGTGTGGTATTTTGTACTACATTGACGCTTGCCGTTTTGGTACAACCATTTACAGGATTTGTGACAGTAAGCGAATAGGTTCCGGGAGCAGTGATCGGTGGAAAGGGTAGCGACGTGCCCGACTGGTTTCCTCCTGTCCATTGGTAAGTGTAGGGAGTACCTATACTTGTGCCGATTGTACTCAGTGAAATGTTGCTGTTGTTGAAGCAATTGAGCACTCCGGGTGCCGCAATTACTGCGTCAGGTTTTACTTTGTCTTCCGGTATGGTGACGCTTTGTGTAGCCTTGCAACCACTGTCTGTATTGGTTACCGTCACAGTATATGTTCCTCCGCTTGAAATTGCAGGACTGGCTCCTGATCCGCTCGGAGACCAGTTGTAGCTGAAATTTGTACCTCCAGTGGCTGTGACGCCTATGGTCGGATTGGGGTTTGCGCAAGTGATGGTAACCGGTGCAATTGGACTGATTACAGGGACGGTCTTGTTCTCCGTTACGACTGCCTGCGAGACTCTCGTACAGCCGTTTACAGGATCGGTTACTGTAAGGGAATACGTTCCCGGGTTCGTTGTAACCTGTACTGGATTTGTGTTGCCATTTGACCAGTTGTAGGTCCAACCGGGACTTCCAATGATTCCAAGTTGTACCACTCCATTGTTGTAGCAGCTAAGTACCTGATTGACACCAGCGGTTGCATTGGGAATATCGGTATTTTTTACCACGTTCACAGATACAGCCTTTGTACATCCATTGTCTGTATTCGTAACTACGAGGGTATAGGTGCCACTCTGCGTGACGGCAGGTGGGGGAATTGAATTGGAGCTATATCCCAATGGCCCTGTCCAGTTGTAAGTTATATTGGAACCGATGCTTGTTCCCGATGCATTGAGATTGATGCTTCCACCATTGTAGCAATTTAGTTGTGCCGGGGCAGCTACACTGGCATTTGGTGCAGTGACATCCTGGGTAACAGAGACGCTTTTGGTGTCCGTACAACCGTTTACGGAATTGGTTACTGTGACAGTGTATGTTCCGGGCATGGTAACAATGGGACTAGCACCCGATCCGGTCGGAGACCAGTTGTAGGTCAGATTGGATCCTGTTACCGAAAGCGGTATTGATGGTGATGCATTTGTGCAGGTTATTTTTATGGGTGCAATTGGACTAATGACCGGCTTGACCTTATCTTCCATTACAGTTGTGGTCGCAGTCCGGGTACAGCCGTTGTTGGTATCGGTAAGAGTAACGGTGTAGGTGCCACCTGTAGTTACCAATGGAGCTGGGCTCGTGGAGCCGTTAGACCAGGTGTAATTGATGTTGGAGGCTTTAGGACTTGCATCAAGAATGGCGCTCGGATTGAGGCAGTTGATCATGTTAGGAGCAGCAATACTGTTTCCATTCAAAGAGGTGTTGGTTGAAAAACTTACCGGTACCGTAACGGTGCAGCCATTAAGCGTGCTGGTCAGAAAAATCGGGCTTACACCAGTATTGCAAATCTGTGTTGATGCTGAGGAAGGATTACTGACACCGGCTGAGGGTGACCAGGAGTAAGTGGCTCCGACTGATCCTGTAGCAGTAATGTTAATACAGCTGTTGCTTTCGCAAAAAACTTTTGCTGCTATCGGGTCAATCGTTGGTTTTGGTTTTCTGTTTATCTGAATCGGCACCCTGTTGCTGTTGCAGAAGCTGAATTTTTGTCCGATATAGTAAGTGTTGTTTCCTACAGGAGGGACGAATCCGGGATAAGGAAATGAACCTGCCGTTCCGGCATAAACCAGATTACCACCTGTTGGTGCATCATAAACAAAGTACTGGTTAGTCAGCGTACAGTTTGAGCAGTTGATTTTAGTTGATGGCATTTGGGTGCCATCACAGTATTCAATGACCGCAGGACTGACATCCGGTGCAGGAGGGGTGGTGCATGCCGGAGCCTCATAGCAGTCGCTGGTTAGCCCTGATCCTCCGGAGGAGGTAAGGTAAGCACCGACATTATTGTTGCCTGGAATGGGAAAAGTAGGAGCGTTGTATGTAACTTCCTGGATGCATCCGTTGCCAAGATTGAAAGTGGCGATACGGGTGCAAGGCTGCTGATTAGTGGCCGCTGTAGAAGTAGAGCATCCAGTGTTTCCGTTTCTAAAGAAACCAGGTAAACTACTTGGATTAGCTGATGTGTAATTTCCCACAAGAACATACACAGGGCCCTTTCCACAAAGCGAGCTTAGGGCATTACCACCAGGAAGGTTTACATCCTCGTTGGACATTCTGACGATGACTGCTGAACCTGCTGGAATGGGATTAGGAGCCACATAAAAGACGGGCGGACTGCATGTTCCAACACCTGCATTTAACTGGCTAACGATATTTGGGTCTGAGACGAAATTAGTGGAAATCGGCCTTTGAAATAGAGATGGATTGGTGTTTGGGCCGGTATTGGTTACTCCTGCTGTCGTATTGTAAGTTCCACTACCGGTAAAAACCATATTTGACCAGTTGAATGGTGCAGAACCTATGGTCATATAAAGAAACTCATTGACCCCTTCGGGATTCGCACAGGCATCAATGAATACTTTATCAATTGTAGGCATGGTTCCATTGCAACCTGTATTTGTCCAGTTTATCTGGGCATGAGTTTCCCGAGTACCGAAAAGAATAATCCATAGGGCGACCCAACGGAAGTATAGATAGTGTTGTTTTTTGGAGGTTTTTTTACCACACAGGTGATTTACATTCATATTGGTGAATTATTCGGTAAAGTTAAATTTTATAGTCAACTTAGGTCTCCATATGGTTGCATAAAATATTGTTTTTCCACCAAATTTAAAATAATACTCTGATATTTGTTTCTCTGTTGCAATTTGTTGTTGGCATGCAACCTTTTCCGTTCCGACTCTGACTTAATGTGCACAAAAAAACTTAAATAAACTGCTTACTAACATGATGAAAAAATTACTTTTGCTTTCCTCACTCTTCCTTATCACATGCCTTTGGGCAACTGCGCAGAATGTGATTATTACGGAGATTTATTACAATTCACCCAATTCAGGGACAGACTCGCTTGAGTATGTGGAAATTTACAACAAAGGCACTAGCGCCGTAAATTTGAAGGGCTTTACTTTCAGAAGCGCCTTCAACGATACTTTACCCAATTTTGATTTGAATGCGGGTGAGTACTATGTTGTAACGTTTGATTCAACTTTTTTTAAAAAAGTAACCAACACTGTTGCAAAACAGTGGAGTAATGGCTCGCTAAGCAACAATGGTGAAGCAGTACAGCTTTGGAGTGCAGCCAATACCCTTGTGGATTCGGTTCGCTACAGAAACGTTGCTCCCTGGCCGACGGCTGCAAACGGCAATGGTCCTGGAATCGAACTGTGTGATCTGAATTCCAATAACGACTTACCAGCCAGCTGGAATGTATCTACCACGCCATTGGGTTACAGCCAGAAAAATGCGGCTGGGCAGACAGTTCAGTTACTCGGGACACCTGGAAAAGCGAATAAATGCACAGGCGGCAGTGGAGGTGGAGGCGGCACCTTTGTGGCCAGAGACATCAACACAAGAACAGCGAAAAACACTGCTGTGAACATCAATATTTCACAGCCCAATCAGGTTCAGGGGAATGCCATTACCGCATCAGCGGTTGTGACTCAACCCTCTAACGGTACGGCTACCAAAGCAACTGGCGGCGGAGGTGGCGGAGGAACGAATAATGCTGTTTTTATCTATACGCCTAAAAATGGTTTTATCGGCACGGATAAATTTGAGTACTCCATGTGCACCGCCAATGGCTGTGATACTGCAACCATAAATATCACTGTATTTGAAGCGAGCTATAATCCTTCAACAATAGGTAAAATCACGGCTCAAACAAGTGCTGTAGGAACGGCTCCTGACTCATTGAATCGTTACGTCACTATTTCAGGTGTGGTCCACTCTCCAAATTATGGTGGAAACGCGCTTCAGTTTACCCTGATTGACCAGAAATACAGAACAGATGGTGTAGAGGTTGCAAGGGCAACCACTGTAGGAGGATATATTGCAAAAGAGGGCGATAAGCTGACCGTAAAGGGAAGAGTAGTCCAGAATGCAGGCATCAATCGTCTTGTTGCCGATACTCTTTGGGTTGAGCAAAGCGGCGTAAGACTTCACGAGCCTCAGTATGTCAGCATACTCGATGAAAGTACAGAAAGTATGTTGATTGCGCTCGAAGGCGTAAGCGTGTTGGACACTACCCAATGGAACAACACTGCACAAGGTAACTTTTTTGCTGTCGAAGTTTCTCCTGATAATGGTATCACAAAATACCAGGTCAGAATAGACAAAGACCTAAGCGACCTTTCCAACTGGACAGCACCAAAAGGCAGATTTGACCTTTACGGAATCGGATATTCCGTAACAACCAACGCCGGTGGTGGGGGTGGAGGTGGTGGTTTGCCTACTACTACATACCAGATTATGCCGAGGTATACAGCTGATTTCAGACTAACATCGGCAGTTGTAGATCCCACCCTGGAAAAATCGCTGCAGATTTATCCAAATCCATTCAACGAGCGTTTGCTGGTTTCCATGAAAGAACAGTTTGATGTATTGACTATCAAAGATGTTCTGGGCAGAACGATACACACTGTAAATCACCCAGGTGACATTCAGTCAATTGACACGCAGCATTGGAACGCCGGATTGTATTTCATAACAACTGAAAAACAGGGAAGGCAGTTTACAAGCAAGGTAGTCAAGCAGTAAGTGACCTTCACAAATATCAGACTCCCGGATCCGCTATGGCTCCGGGAGTTTTTTTTGTAATAATGCTGCCGACACGAAAGTAGTCGCAGAACTCTGCAACACAAAGGCATAATGTGCGTATCTTTACGCGTTAAAAAATAAATTCTGCCATGGCAGATGATTAAGAAATCGGTATAAAAGCATATGTTATCAGTCAAGTACACTCCCTCAGATATTGAAGACAAATGGTATAGCCATTGGGAAAACAAGGGATATTTTCATTCGGAGCCTGATGAGAGGGAAGCATTCAGTATTGTCATTCCGCCGCCAAATGTCACCGGCGTTTTGCACATGGGTCATATGCTCAACAACACTATTCAGGATATCCTAATTAGGAAGGCTCGCCTTGACGGCAAAAACGCCTGCTGGGTACCTGGGACAGACCATGCATCCATAGCAACAGAGGCTAAAGTGGTCAAAATGTTACGCGAAAAAGGCATCAAGAAGTCGGATTTGACACGCGATGAATTTATGAAATATGCCTACGAATGGAAAGACAAGTATGGAGGCATTATACTCGGTCAGTTGAAAAGGCTGGGCTGCTCTTGTGACTGGCAGAGAACAGCTTTCACCATGGATGAGCAATACAGCAAGGATGTCATAAAGGTTTTTGTGGAACTCTACAAAAGAGGAAAACTTTACCGCGATTACCGAATGGTCAACTGGGATCCTGAGGCAAAAACGGTACTATCCAATGAAGAGGTGTTGCGGAACGAGGAAGATGCAATGCTGTTCTATGTAAAGTACAAGGTCGAAGGTACTGATGATGAGTGGGTAACCATCGCTACCCAGCGGCCGGAAACCATCATGGCAGATACCGCCGTCGCTGTTCATCCCAAAGACGAAAGATACGCCCATCTTAAAGGCAAAAGGGTAACTGTACCCCTTGTTAACAGATCTGTACCGATCATTTTTGATGAATATGTTGAACTGGATTTTGGTACCGGAGCCCTGAAAGTAACGCCGGCGCATGATCCCAACGACTACGAACTGGGTAAAAAACACGGTCTCGAAGTTATCGCCTCTATCGATGAAGATGGAAAGTTGAATGATAAAGCCGTATTTTTCATTGGAGAAGACCGTTTTCAAGCAAGAAAATCAGTTAGAAAGGCGCTAGAGGCCTCGGGTAATCTGGTCAAAACCGAAAATTACCGCACCAATATCGGCCGGTCTGAACGCACCGGTGCCGTGGTCGAACCGATGCTTTCCTTGCAATGGTATGTGGACATGAAGGTTTTGTCAGAGCCGGCTTTGGAGGCAGTGATGAAAGATGTCATTGAATTTGTACCACCACAGTTTAAAAATACCTACAAACACTGGATGACTGAAATCCGGGATTGGTGTATATCAAGACAGTTGTGGTGGGGACACCGTATACCCGCATACTACAGTGAGCCAATCGCTGCAAACAACAATCAGTCGCTGGTTTTTGTGGCTGAAACAGAGGCGGAGGCCTATGAACAATACAAAGCACATCAGTTGTACCGTGAAGGTGCAACACTGAAGCAGGATGAGGACGTACTTGACACGTGGGCATCTTCCTGGTTGTGGCCAATATCTGTTTTCAACGGATTCAGTCCTGATAGCAAGGATTTTAACTACTATTATCCGACTTCCGTTCTTGTCACCGGCTGGGACATCATTTTCCTTTGGGTAGCGAGAATGGCCATGGCCGGTTTTGAATTCAAAGGCGAAAGGCCTTTCAAACACGTTTATTTCACCGGAATGGTGAGAGATAAAAACAGGAAAAAAATGTCCAAGTCTCTGGGAAATTCCCCGGATGCTTTGACGTTGCTGGATACGTATGGTGCGGACGGTGTACGTTTCGGCATGCTGGCCACTTCTCCGGCGGGAGGTGATCTTATATTTGATGCTCCTTTTGATCCGGTAACCAAAGAGGTGTTGAATGAAAGCCAGCTTTGTGAGCAGGGTAGAAATTTTTGCAACAAGATGTGGAATGCGCTCCGCCTGATCAAAGGATGGGAGATTACGGAAAAACCTGCTTCTGAGAGTTCTGTACTGGTGAATGAGCTTGCTGCAAAATGGATGAATCAGAAAATCGACAAGTTACTGGTGCAATTTGAAGAGGATTTCTCCAATTTCAGGCTGTCGGAGTGCCTGATGAACCTGTACAAACTGATATGGGACGACTTTTGCTCCTGGTACCTGGAGATGATCAAACCTGCCTACCAGCAGCCTGCAGACCGCAAAACCATTGAACGAACAACCGCTATATTTGAACGTCTGCTGACCATTCTACATTCTTTTATGCCTTTCGTTACCGAAGAAATATGGCACCAGTTGCGAGACAGAGCACCAGGTAATGATGTTTGCTGCCAGCCTTTTCCAAAGGCTGCTGCATTTGACGAAGCATTTCTTTCCAATATTGAAAGCGCCAAGGAAGTTATTTCCCGTGTGCGAGAGTGCAGAAATGTCAATGGAATTAAATTGGCTGAAAAACTTAATGTCGTCATTCAGGAAGATGCAAACACAACATCCATTTATGCATTGCCGGGACTAAAAGACATGGTCATCAAGCTCGCTCATTTGCAAACTTTTGAATTTGGCACCGAACCTTCTAACGCAGTATCCTTTATTTCCGGTGCAGAGCAGTACTACGTCGAAATGGAGCAGAAAATTGATGTGGAGAGTGAGGTAAAAAAAATCCGTGAGGAGCTGTTATATCAGCAGGGTTTTCATAAATCTGTACTGGCAAAACTTTCCAACGAACGTTTTGTAAATGGCGCTCCGGCGCAGGTATTGGAGAACGAACGCAAGAAAAAAGCCGATGCAGAAGCCAGGATAAAAATACTTGAAGAAAGCCTTGTAAAACTAGGCGTCTGAAAGTTGAATACAACTGCTGATTGATGAAGCAACATATACTTAAATACCTGCATTACAACCTCTGGGCAAACAGGAGAGTTTCCGCTTACCTGCAGAACAAACCCGCGGAAGATCTGACAAAAGACATTCCCGGAAGTTTTCCTTCTCTGAAGAAAACCATCCTACATATCTGGGACGCAGAAGTGTTGTGGTATTTCAGGTTGAAAGGCGTGTCGCTCCCTGATTTTCCCAGCAAACATTTTAATGGAAGCAACGCTGAAATGTTTGAGGGACTGTTGACAAGTTCTGAAGACTTCATTCGTCTTTGCGAATGGCAGGAAGAGGCTTTTTTTCAAAACATGCATTCCTATGTGACGCTTTCCTACGGCGAAACCACGCAAAGTGCCGCCGATATGCTGCACCACTGTATGAATCACTCAACCTTTCATCGTGGTCAGCTTATTATTATGATGCGTCAGCTCGGATATGCAGATCCACCTCATCTTGACTTTATGTTGTACCTGATTGAATTAAATTCCCCGGAAAATGAAAAATAAAGCCGTTTTTCTGGATCGGGATGGTGTTTTGAATAAGGATAAGGTGGATTATGTCTACACGATAGAGGAGTTCAAAATATTTGATGGAGTTGCGAAAGCGCTATCCCTGCTGAAAAAGGAAGGGTTTAAGCTCATTATCATCACCAATCAGTCCGGCATAGCCAAAGGTGTGTACGATGAAAAGGCAGTTTACTCCTGTTTTGAATACCTGCAGTCTGAAACGGGTCATTTCATTGATGACATGTTTTTTTGCCCGCACCACCCCGATTACGATATGCGCTGTGAATGCCGAAAGCCAGGCTCTGCTATGATTTTGGAGGCAATGAGCAAACACAATATTGATGCGTCGCTTTCCTTTATGGTGGGTGATGCTCAAAGGGATATAACTGCAGGAAACAATGCCGGACTGCGTTCCATACACGTCAATAACGGCAAGGAGACAGCTGTTGGAGCTGTACATACGGTTGCAGATCTGCTGGAAGCAGCAATGTACATTATTAGCCACTCAATTTAATAGACAAATAAAAGGGATGCCGGTAACCATTCTCGCCATTGAATCCTCCTGCGATGATACCTCTGCAGCAGTACTGCTCGATGGAAGGGTGTTGAGCAACTGTGTTGCCACCCAGGAAATACACCGGCTGTACGGCGGGGTAGTTCCCGAAGTAGCCTCCCGCGCACACCAGTTCAACATTGTTCCTGTGGTAGATCATGCCCTGAAGCAGGCCGGGGT
>CANHEE010000095.1 GCA_947459655.1 Lewinellaceae bacterium | reverse complement strand
TAATCTACCAAAAGTTGTATACCTTCACAATTATATCTTAAAATAGTAACTTTAATATTAAACTAGAACGATTATGAAAAAAGGCTTTTTGATTATTGTACTTGCTGCATTGGGTTTCGACACAATTCATGCTCAAAATGAGGAGTACAGAGATGTTACCTCGCTCACAGCAGGATTAAGTTTATTTAATATTGGCGGTCCAATAGTAAAGGCTGCGTTGACAAATGCTGGGCAAAATGAGAATCAGCTTATTAAGACAAATAGTATTCCTACTCTGCAGGTGAGCTACGATCATGCTTTTGGACGGGTGTTCAGTCTCGGTGGGGCGCTGTCACTAAGTCAATTTAGCGCTCAGGCCACCAATTTTGACTGGAAAGATGCCGCTGGCAATATTTCTACAGGTTATTTTAACCTTGAAACAACACGCACGACATTTGGAATGAGGGCTTTGTTTCACTACGGAAATAAAGGTAAGATTGATATGTATTCAGGTGTTAGGGTCGGGGTGGGAATTTGGAAAATTAAATTTGATTCCGACCTTACTAATTTTACCGTTGATGAATTGAATGGCGTTTTTGCGAGAAGTGTATCACCTCAGTTTCAAGTCATCCCATTTGCATTAAGAGGTTACATTACAGACAATATCGGTGTTGGATTTGAGACCGCAATCGGAAGTCCTTACATGGCTAGTTTGTCTCTTCAATACAGATTTGGTTCAGGTAGTTCCAAGTAATTGTCTGTTCCTGAATTGAAAAATCCCCGGATGAGCAAATGACTTTCCGGGGATTTTTTATTGATTGAAAGTAAAGAGCAAATTTGCGCCAAAATTCCATATCATAACGATAAATGTGGCAAGGAGCTTCGAAAAGTAGAAATTGAAGCCAAATTTCTTGTCAAAAAGGTATATGAAATAGTTGTTCATTGCCATTCCTATAATCCCAATAGAGACAAATTTCAGGTACTGGGTAGTTACTTCGCCATGACTCTCAAATGTAAATATGCGGTTGAAAAAATAATTGGTGCTCACCGCAACCATGAATCCACAGCTATTGGCGAAATACTTATTAAGCCTTCCTCTTTCCTTCAGCAAATAGGTGACACCAAAATCTACCGCGGTGCCTGAAACACCGACGATACCGAATTTAAAGAACTTAATCAATAGGTTGTAGTCTCCCATGCCTTCAGGGAAAATCATAAAGTGCGCTATTAAAAAGTGATGTCAAATGATATAATTTCTGAACCCCGTTTTACTTCAACTCTGGTAGAGTCTCCCTTTTTGTATTTTCCGAGAGCCTTCATGTAGCTCATGACATCCTTCACGGCATCCTCTCCGAGTTTTACCACAACATCACCTTTTTTTATTCCTGCCTTTGATGCTGGTTTTCCATCGGTAACTCCATCGATACGCATCCCTTCACCCTCGAAGACATAATCCGGCATTACACCCATCGTAACTTTGAATCCACCCGACTTTTGCTGGTTGTTTTTGGTTTCCTGAAAAACCAGTTTTTCCCGGGAATCAAGCGCCTTGATCAGTTTAATCAGATAGTCAAGTACCATTTTTTCGCCCTCGTAATTGATTTTGTTGGCGTCGTCACTGGCCTTGTGGTAGTCCTCATGCTGTCCAGTGAATGCGAACAAAACCGGAACATTTTGCAGGTAGAATGAGGTATGGTCAGAAGCATCCATTCCCGAACTATCTTGTTTAATCTTTAGCAAATCTTTGGTGGAATTTATCGTAGGAACAAAGTCTGGTGCACTTCCTACACCACCAATTTTCAGTACTTTCTCTTCATTCAGTCTGCCAATCATATCCATATTGAGCATGTAGTGTACATTTTTCAGCTCAACGGTTGGTTTTTCACAGAATTTTTTTGATCCAATCAGACCTAGTTCCTCACCAGAGAAGTGTAGAAACAGAAAATTGTATCTTTCCCTGAAGTTGTTTGTTTTAAAGTATCTCGCAAGTTCCATTACACCTGCTGTTCCAGATGCATTGTCGTCTGCACCATTGTGGATCATGCCTTGGGGATTTGCCTCTCTTGAGTTATGGTCACTGCCCAGACCAAGGTGGTCGTAGTGTGCACCAATGACAACGGTGTAGGGAGCCCCGTTGTCCAGAAATGCAGCCACATTACGACTTTTTTCTTGTTTTGCATTGTTGTCAACGTTTCCGTGCGGGTCTTTACTTCTTTTGAAAGTGAAGTCATGAAAATAAGTGCCGTCCTCTCCTTTAGGAGTCAGTGCCAAATGTCGGTAATATCGGGCTATGTATTTTGCCACTTTCCGCTCTTCTTTGCTTGCTGTGCCTCTTCCTTTCAGCTTATCGGAAGCAAGATAGCTGATGTGCTTTTTTAGGTTCTTGATTTCGATTTCCTGTGCAAATAGGCACGGCATTCCCCCAAAAAATAGTGCTAGTAGCAGTGAGTATCTTTTCATAATTGTTTGAATTTTCATTATTTAATCCAGTCTGCAATGAAGACATTGGTATCTCGTGTACCATGATTGTTCCTGTTGGAGCAGAACACCAGTTTTTTACCATCAGGTGAAAACATGGCAAAAGCATTAAACATGCTTTCAAATGTGATTTGTTCCATTTCTGATCCGTCAGTTGCATTAACCATGTACAACTGAAAGTCATATCCCCTTTTGGAATGGTGGTTGGACGAAAAAATGATTTTTTGACCGTCGGGGCTAAAAAAAGGTGCCCAGTTGGCTTTTCCCAGTCTGGTAATCTGCTTCATATCCGTGCCATCTACATTGATAGTAAAAATTTCCATATTGTTTGGCGTGACTAGCCCTTCTTTTAGAAGAGACTTGTATTCCGCAGCCTCCACATCGCTTCCGGGACGGGATGCCCGAAAAACCAGTTTTTTACCATCAGGTGAAAAAAAAGCCCCACCATCATAACCAAGGTCATGGGTAATCTGTCTTTTTTCGGAACCATCAGTATTCATTATCCACAACTCGAGGTCACCTGATTCGTCTGAGGTGTAGACAATTTTGTCACCCTTTGGTGAAACAGTAGCCTCTGCCTGATAGCCTTTTCCGCCTGCAATCATTTTGATGTTTTTGCCTTTTTTACCTGCGATGTAAATGTCGTAATCATAGATGTTCCAGGTATATTTTCCGGGTTTGCTGACTACTTCAGGACATGATTCACCATGTTCGTGGGTAGACGCATAAACAATTTTTTTATCGCCTTTAAGAAAGTAAGAACAGGTCGTTCTCCCTTTACCCGTGGATACTTTAGTAGGCATATACTGGGAATCCCTTGCGGCAGCTTCAATATCCATAATAAATATCTGATCACAGGAAAGGCCCCATTTTTTATTGTTGCTCTGAAAAATCAGTTTTTTATTGTCAAAACTGAAATATGCCTCGGCATTATCACCTCCGTAAGTGAGTTGCCGGATATTTCCAAGGTGTTTCTCTCTGATTTGAGAAAACAAACTAAAACAACTGAAAATCAATAGAAAAACCGGGATAATACTTCTGAAAGTCATCTTTTTATCATTTTGGCCACAATGATAGCAGGAATTTGCGAATGTGTGGGTCTGTTTGTCGTAAAAAATGAATAGCTGGTCCCAGGGATGGAGGGTATATTTACCGTTTGGGATTTCATTTCGGCAAAAAAATGTAGTACTTTTGTAATCGCAATATACAACTTCCAATTCATGACAGATCTCAGACATTTGAGCGTAATTTACGAGGATAACCACCTCATTGCAGTTAACAAGCCGTCCGGACTTTTGGTGCATGGTGATGAAACAGGTGATGTGACGTTGGTAGATCTGGTTAAGCAATACATACGAATAAGGTACGAAAAGCCGGGTGATGTTTTTTTGGGAACCATTCATCGAATAGATCGACCGACAAGTGGAACTGTTGTTTTTGCGCGCACGAGCAAGGCACTTGAGCGAATGAATAAAATGTTTGCAGAGCAAAAAGTAGCGAAAACCTATTTCGCAATCACTCGCACAAGACCCAATCCCATCAATGGACATCTGAAGCACTGGTTATTGAAGGAGGCAGACAAAAACATTACAAAAGCCTACGATGCCCCAAGCAATAGAAATAGGGGAGCGAAAATTGCAGAACTGGATTATGAACTTGCTGGCGATATAGACCATTATTATCTGCTAAAAATTAATCCGCACACGGGTCGTCAGCATCAGATCAGAGCGCAATTGCAAAAGGCCGGATTTCCAATCCTTGGTGATTTGAAATACGGATCGGACAGACCACATTATGACGGGAAAAGCATTTATTTACATTGCTATTCACTTGATTTTGTGCATCCAGTGACGAAACTGCCAGTGAGCATTGAGTCTCCCCTCCCTGAAGATGATCGCGTTTGGCAGATGTTCAGTCAATTGCTTGAAGAGTAAATTTTATCTAAAAAGAGTATACAACAGGTTGTTTTGATCAGCAAAAAGTCCATACAGGAGGTCTTAGATACTGTCCGCATTGAAGATGTGGTTGGGGAATTTGTTGGTTTAAAAAGGCGTGGGGTCAATATGATTGGACTTTGTCCGTTTCATGGAGAAAAAACGCCGTCGTTCAATGTCAGTCCCGGCAGAAATATTTTCAAATGCTTTGGTTGCGGAAAGGGTGGTGATGCTGTGACTTTTCTGAAGGAGCACGAAAACATGTCCTTTGAAGATGCCATCAGATGGATAGCCTCAAAATACAGGCTTCAGCTGGAGGAAATAGAGCTGAGTGCAGAAGATGTTAAGGACAGGCTTTTACAGGATAGTTTATACCTGGTCAATGACTTTGCTGCAGATCATTTTCGCAAGCAAATGATGGAAACGGACTATGGTAAGAGTGTGGCCCTGTATTACTGCAAACAACGTGGTTTTCTGGATGAAAGCATAGAAAAGTTTTCAATTGGCTGGGCAGCCGATGCCGGTGATGCGCTCACGAAAGCCGCTGCCTCGGCTGGTTATAATGTCGATTTGCTTAAAAAATTGAAGCTAAGTACCGATACCGGACGTGATTTTTTCCGCTCAAGATTGATGTTTCCTATTCAGAATCTCACCGGGAAATTTGTGGGATTTGCAGGTAGAACCCTGAGCAATGACAAGTCAGTTCCCAAATATGTCAATTCCCCTGAGTCAGAACTTTATATCAAAAGCAAAGTTCTCTATGGTGCTTTTCAGGCCAAAAAAGCCATCCAGCAACTAGATGAGTGTATTGTGGTTGAAGGATATTCAGATGTCATTTCTTTACACCAATCAGGTATTGAAAACGCAGTTGCTCCCTGTGGGACAGCTCTTGTTGAGGATCATGCCAGAATCATAAAACGGCTTACCAGGACAGGTAACATTGTTTTTCTCTTCGATGGCGATGCAGCAGGAATAGCAGCAGCTACCAAAAATCTGAAAAATGTATTGTCACAGGATCTGAATGTTAAGATTGTTATCCTTCCTGATGCTGAAGATCCGGATTCTTACGTAAGAAAACATGGTGCCGAGGCTATGCGCAAGTACATAGCGGTGCATGCTCAGGATTTCATTTTCTTTAAAATAGCGCAACAGCAGAAAGAAATTGACAGGGATCCGGTTTCAAAGGTAAAATTGCTGCGTGAACTAATCGGCCTGATTGCACTGATTCCTGATCAGATCAGGCGCTCAGTTTACATACGTGAATGTTCTTCAAGACTGGATGTCAGTGAACAATCTCTGGTCAGTGAGCTGAATAAACTTATTTATCAGGACCTGTCGAAAAAGAAACAGGCTGCAGACAAATCAGGCAGCCGTGCAGGACAACAATCAGGCGATACAGGTGAAGAGTACTTTGACGAATCAGATTTTCTCACCAAGCCCAAGAAGTCTGTACATGAAACCGGAAAAACTTTTGGGAGTCAGTTGCAGGAAAAAGACATTGTCCGCATTCTGATTACAGCAGGCGAACGGATCTATGATGAGTCCAATAGCATCAGTATCGCAGACTACATATTGGGAAACATTGCAGAAGTTATTGATGACTTTGACGATAAATTTTATGAATCCGTTGTAAAGGAGTATCTGCAAAGACAGAACACAGGTGAGGTCACAAATTTTCAGTATTTTATACAGCACCCTGATGAGAAAGTTCGTCGTCTGACAGTTGATTTGACCACTTCTCCGGATGAGTATAGTCCGAATTGGGAAAAAAGGTGGCAGTTGCCTCTTCAGTTTCAGAAAATGCCCGAAGAGAATTTCACGCTGGATACCGAGCAGGCGCTGAAACGCTTTTTATTAAGGCGCGTAGGACAGATTTGCCAGAAAAATCATGAACGTATCAGGGAGCTGAGCAGTGGCGATAATATGGATGAACTTGTCATCGCGATGAAAGCGCATCAGAAATACGTCGAACTGCGCAACTCCATTGCTAAGGAACTAGGGGTTGTCGTTTTGAAATAGAAAAAACCTCATTGTCAAACAAGCTGACAATGAGGTTTTTTTAATTATCTATTAATTTTTCTTGCTTCGAAGTCTAATAATCGGACATATCATTTCTTCCAGCGATATTCCTCCATGCTGAAAGGTGTTTTTGTAATAATTGTTGAAATGATTGTAGTTGTTCGGGTACAAAAAGAAAGTATCTTCTTTCGCAAATATAAAGGTTGAACTGACGTTTGGTCTTGGCAGTCCCACAGCCTGCGGATCTTTGAATTCCAGCACATCTCTTTTATCGTACTGAAGATTTCTCCCCACTTTGTAGCGAAGATTTGTGGTGGTTTCTCGATCTCCAATTACTTTTGATGGTTGTTTTACCCTTATTGTACCATGATCTGTAGTGATAATCAGTTGTACATCTTTTTCGGCCAGCCTTTGCAAGGCAGACCAAAGCGGAGAATGTAAAAACCAGGATTTTGTCAGTGAACGATACGCTGTTTCGTCGCCGGCCAGTTCTTTCAGTACCTCCATTTCTGTGCGTGCATGCGACAACATGTCAATAAAGTTGTAGACAATTACGGTGAAGTCGTTATTCAGGTAGTTTAGGACATTGTCAACTAGAGGTTTGGATTGGTTTATGCTGGTAATTTTCAGGTAGTCGCTTTTGATCTCTTTTCTAATATTCCTTTTGATCAGCTCTTTTAGAAACTCATGTTCATTCATGTTTTTTCCGCCCTCTTCGTGATCATTTAACCAGAATTGGGGATATTTCTTCTCAATTTCAGATGGAAGCATGCCTGCGAATATGGCGTTTCTGCTGTACTGGGTGGCGGTAGGGAGAATGCTGAAAAACGAATCCTCCTCCTCGACGCGATATAGCTCAGAAATAATGGGTTCAATGACCTTCCATTGATCGTAGCGAAGGTTATCCAAAAGCAACATAATCGTGGGCACTTCAGTCTTCAGTATTGGAAAAACTTTGTTTCGCATTAAATTGTGCGACATGGTTAAGTTATTGTCCTTGATCCAGCCTGCATATTTTTTAGAAACAAACTTAGAGAATTCCGTATTCGCCTCGCTTTTTTGCATGGCGAGTATAACCGACATTTCTGTCGTTTTGGACTCGTCCAATTTAATTTCCCATCCAATTATTTTCTTGTAGATTTCAATCCACTCTTCCTCGTTCAGACCCATATTCATCTGCATGGAAATCTGTCTGAATTCCAATCTGTAGTCTGAGCTAGCCTTCTCGCGTACCAGTCGCTTGTTATCAATAATTTTTTTTAGCGTCAGCAGTATCTGGTTGGGATTTACCGGTTTAATCAGGTAGTCGGCGATTTGTGAGCCTATCGCCTCCTCCATTACATGCTCTGCCTCATTTTTGGTAATCATCACAACAGGTAGTCCCGTATTGTACTCCTTGATTTTCGACAATGTTTCCAATCCGGTCATCCCGGGCATACTTTCGTCCAGAAATACGACATCTATATTGATGTCATTTTGAATTTCCTCAACTGCATCGTAACCATTGGTAACAGTAACCACATCGTATCCTTTACCGGTAAGAAATAAAATCTGCGGTTTAAGTAAATCGATTTCATCGTCGGCCCAGAGAATTTTAATTTTATCCATAAAGTTGTTTTTTGGGAATTTTCCCGGTGTAGTATTCAAACGGAGTGGTGCTGCTGAATATTTTTACGAAGATAAAAAAAACCTCGAAGGCTGCCACCTTCAAGGTTCATAAATAAAGCATAAAGTATTGAGTTACTGTAATTTTTTGGGTATATTTTTATCTTCTAAATAATTTTAAGGTCAATCAGATTTTACACGCAAGTTCAGATAGTCTGGCAGAGTAACCGGCCTCATTGTCATACCATCCAAGAATTTTGACGGTATTGCCCATGGTCAGTGTCAGACTGGAATCGAAGATACAAGAGTGTTTGTTGCCAACGATATCGATGGATACAATCGGCTCTGTTTCATAGTAAAGGACACCTTTCATATTGCTCTCCGCGGCTTTCTTAAAGACCGCATTTACTTCTTCTGCAGTTGGTGTATTTTTAAGCACAGCCGTAAAATCTGTTATAGAACCATTGATGACAGGTACACGTACTGATGATCCATTCAGTTTGCCTTTGAGATGCGGCAAAACCAAAGCCACAGCTTTGGCAGCTCCGGTGCTCGTCGGGACCATGCTGTATGCAGCAGCCCTTGCGCGGCGCAAATCCTTGTGCGGGCCGTCCTGGAGATTCTGGTCTGCAGTGTAAGCGTGAATGGTCTGCATAAACCCGGATTCGATACCAAATGCATCATCCAAAACTTTTACCATTGGTGCAAGGCAATTGGTTGTGCAAGATGCGTTGGAGTATATGTGTCTGTCTGCAGAAATTTTATCCTCATTGACTCCGATGACAATTGTTTCGGCATCTCCAGTAGCCGGTGCTGAAATCAGTACCTTCTTCGCTCCTGATTGAAGGTGTACTGCCGCGTCTTCAGCATTGGTGAATCTTCCCGTACATTCAATGACAACATCAATACCCAAAGCCTCCCACGGAAGTCTGCTGGGGTCTTTTTCTGCGAAAGCCTGAACTATTTGGCCGTCAACAATAAGAGTATTTTCCGTTGATGATATTGCACCCGCATAGCGACCATGCGATGAATCGTACTTCAGCAGGTGAGCAAGGGTTTTCGTATCGGTTAAGTCGTTAATTGCAACTACTTCAACATCTTCCATTTGCATCAGATTTCGGAAAGACAAGCGACCGATTCTGCCAAATCCATTAATTGCAATTTTCTTCATTGTTAAAATATTTTGCTTTAAAGACTTTATTTCAGGTATACCAAATAGTTATTGTTAAATATACACTAACTTTTCTAACGCAAATTTAAAGTATAAGTTTATCAAAACCAATATTTCAATCATAATTGTCAAAAAAAAAGCACGTTTCAGTTGAACGCGCTTTGGGGATTAGGGATACAGCAAATATTTGCTGCGCAAAATCTTGTACTTTTCTAAATCGGGCTCCCATGATTTTCGAATCTCACCTTCGGTTTTACCCCCAATTATCGCTTTTCGAAACTTGTCCGTACCTGCCAAGCGGTCAAAAAAGTTGTTTTTAAGGAAGTATGGTTCTTTTTGAATGATGGGTCTGTAAAACTCAAATAAATACTGAAAATCTAGTCTTTTCCGCTCAAACAATTCCTTGGGGGATTTGCTGCTGAAGGAAATGCCATAGCAGTCTTTACCATTGTGCGTTGGATTGCCCGATGCCTTGTTAGGTTCAGGTTTGAAAGTGTAGCTGTATTTTCCTTTGAGTGCGGGATGCCCAGCTATTTCAAAAGGTGTGCTGGTGCCTCTTCCCAGACTGACCGAAGTGCCCTCGAAAAAGCAGATGGATGGATAGAGCAATATCGCCCTCATTGTCTTCAGGTTGGGAGATGGCGGAATTTTCAGTTCATAGTAGTCGGAGTGTTGGTAATTCCCGCAAGGTATAATTTCCAGGTCACATTTCAGTTGATTTTGAAGCCACTGTTCTCCATTAGTCATGAGTGCAAATTCACCGATAGTAAGCCCGTGTACAACGGGAATGGGCGCAATTCCCACAAATGATCTGAATTGCGTATCCAGTACAGGACCGTCTATATAATTTCCATTGGGATTTGGCCTGTCAAAAACAATCAGCTTTTTATTGTTTTCTGCACAAGCCTCCATGACATAAGTCAGTGTTGAGATGTAGGTATAAAACCGAACACCAACATCCTGAATATCAAACACCAGCACATCAATATCTTTCAGGTCGGCTTCTGTTGGTTTGAATTTGTTGCCGTGCAATGAAATGACCGGTAGTCCGGTTTTGGAATCTTTGCTGTCATCTATTTTTTCTCCTGCAGGAAGTTCACCACGGAATCCGTGTTCAGGTGCAAATATCTTCTTGACATTAATTTTTGTGCTGATCAAGTAGTCCACAAGGTGAGTCTCTCCGATTACTGACGTCTGATTGACAACCAGTCCAACGGACTTGCCCTTAAGTTTTGTCAGATACAGCTCTGTTCTTTCAGCTCCTGTCCTGATTTCATTCACGGTCGGATACTGTGTCTTTTTTGCACTCTTACACTGAAGCAATCCAACACAGAAGAAAAAAAACAAAATGTTTTTTAAATGCGTCATAATCTAAAAAAATGTTGATAATTTTACGGCATTCCAAAACGACTCGTAAATTGACCAATTCTAAAATTGTATACTAACGAAGATCTAACGCGGAATGCCCGCAAAAGTAATAAATTAAGGCTTAAATGAAAAAATTTGCCATTATTGATCTGGAAACCACCGGAGGAACCGCTGTCAGGGAAAGAATAACTGAGATAGCCATAGCCATTCATGATGGCGAAAAGGTGCTGGAGACGTTTAGTACGCTGGTTAATCCGGAGCGCAGTATACCTTACAATATTACGCAGATTACAGGAATTACGGATGAGATGGTCAGGGACGCACCAAAATTCTACGAAATTGCGAAAAAGGTAGTCGAGCT
>CANHEE010000094.1 GCA_947459655.1 Lewinellaceae bacterium | reverse complement strand
TGATCGAGGTTTGTCGCACAAGCTCCTGCTGGCTCAGTGGCGCAGAGGACATTGTTCGCCACGTCGAAAAAAGACTGGGCATCAAAGACGGCGAAACCACTCCTGACGGTAAATTCACGCTAAAGACAGTTGAATGTCTTGGCGCATGTGGCTATGCACCCATGCTTCAGGTTGGAGATAAGTTTCACGAACACCTCACCATCGAAAAGGTAGATGCCCTAATCGATCAGTTTGCCGTTGAATTCGCAAATACCAACAGCAAATATTTATTGTGATTATTGCATACTGACAAAATCAAGCACAGCAGCTTTTATTATTATGGGTAAGAAACTCCTTTTGGAAAAAGTAAATATACCGGGCATCGAAACCTACGAGGTTTACCGTCGGGAAGGTGGCTATAAAAGTGTTGAAAAGGCACTGAAGGAAATGACCCCGGAAGCAATGGTGGAGGAAGTGAAAAAATCCGGTCTCCGCGGGCGTGGTGGCGCAGGATTTCCCACCGGCATGAAATGGTCTTTTCTGGCAAAACCTGAAGGTGTTCCACGTCACCTGGTCTGCAACGCCGACGAGAGTGAGCCGGGTACTTTCAAAGACCGCTACCTGATGGAAAAGTTGCCTCACTTGCTTATTGAAGGAATGATTGTTTCATCAATAGCGCTCGGTGCAAACACTTCCTACATTTACATTCGGGGTGAGTACGCTTATGTATATAAAATCATGGAAAAAGCCATCCGCGAAGCTTATGCAGCGGGCTGGCTGGGAAAAAACATACAGGGACTTGGTTACGACCTGGATGTCCACATGCAAATCGGAGCGGGTGCCTACATCTGTGGAGAAGAGACCGCTCTTCTCGAAAGTCTTGAAGGCAAAAGAGGCAATCCGCGGATTAAGCCACCGTTTCCTGCGGTTGCAGGTCTATGGGGCCGGCCGACAGTGGTCAATAATGTGGAAACCATTATGGCAGTAGTGCCTATTATCAACCTTGGTGGCGATGCCTACGCTGCCATTGGTGTCGGAAAATCAACCGGTACAAAGCTGATCTCGGCAAGCGGACACCTCAACAAACCTGGGGTTTATGAAATTGAACTCGGTCTGCCTGTAGAAGAATTCATATACAGCGATGAATACTGCGGTGGAATCCGCAATGGCAGAAAACTGAAGGCAGTCGTTGCCGGAGGGTCTTCTGTTCCCATTTTACCAGCACACCTGATTACCCACACGACGAACGGAGAAAAACGCCTGATGAGCTATGAAAGTCTTGCCGATGGCGGATTTGAATCGGGCACCATGCTTGGTTCGGGTGGTTTCATCGCTATGGATGAAGATACAAGTATCGTTAAAAACCTTTACACTTTCACCAGATTCTACCACCACGAAAGTTGCGGACAGTGTAGTCCTTGCCGTGAAGGAACAGGTTGGATGGAAAAGATACTAAACAAAATCCTGCAGGGCAAAGGCACTCTGGAAGATGTCGACCTACTATGGGATCTTCAAAAGAACATTGAAGGCAAAACCATTTGTCCACTCGGCGACGCAGCGGCTTGGCCGGTAGCCAGTGCCATCAGGCATTTCAGAGCTGATTTTGAGGAATATGTTCGAAATCCCGGACAAATCAGAGATGTAAAACACTATTACAGGTTGCACAACCTGGCTGAAGCCTGATATTCAGAACGCGAATGGCATTTTTTTTCAGGCACACAACTAAATATTGCATAAAGTAACAATAGATATGGCAAGAGTAACCATAGATGATATTACAATAGAGGTTCCTGACGGGACAACCATACTGAACGCCGCCCGAATGATTGGAGGAGATGTCGTTCCTCCGGCGATGTGCTACTATTCCTCACTGAAGACCAGCGGTGGCTATTGTAGGACTTGTATCGTCAAAGTGGAGCAGGGCTCAGAGAAAGATCCTCGTCCGATGCCAAAACCTGTAGCCAGCTGCCGTACCACGGTAATGGATGGCATGGTGGTTCGCAACATCACCTCTCCTGAGGTGTTGGAAGCCAGAGCCGGAGTGGTGGAATTTTTGCTTGCCAACCACCCACTGGATTGTCCGGTGTGTGACCAGGCTGGCGAGTGTCACCTTCAGGATCTTGGTTACCAACATGGAAAAGCGGAAACGAGATATGAGTTCCCTAGAAGAGAATTTGAAAAAATAGACATCGGCGATAAAATTCAGCTGCACATGACGCGCTGTATCCTTTGTTACCGTTGCGTAAAGGTAGCCGATCAGCTCACGCCATCAAGGGTACACGGTGTCCTCAATCGCGGCGATGTGGGTGAAATTTCTACGTATATCCAACATGCCATCGACAATGAAATGTCTGGCAACATAATAGATGTTTGTCCGGTTGGTGCGCTCACAGATAAGACTTTCCGTTTCAAGAGCAGGGTGTGGTTTACCAAACCTGTTGACGCGCACCGCGACTGTCCGACCTGTAGCGGAAAGGTTCGTTTGTGGTACAAAGGCGATGAAGTATTGAGGGTAACGGGAAGAAAAGACGAGTTTGGTGAAGTTATCAAGAATGAGGACGGATCTACTGCATGGGTATGCAATTCCTGCCGATTTGACCACAAGAAAACCAGCGACTGGGTCATCGAAGGACCATCAAAGGTGCAACGCGACAGCGTTATCGGTGCAAACCACTACCTGCATGAGGTGAAATTTGAAACCCAGCTGGCGCAAAAATTCCTGGAAGCGGGACAGCGTGCCGAACTGGGAGAGGGTTTTCTGAACCCCAACAACGTTTGACAACAGCATCATTAAAAAACAACGGTCTATGCCGTTTTGAGATAATAGTTTAAGAGAAAACACATGCTTTCATCCTTTTTAATTATTAAGTTTCTGCTGGCAATTGCGGTTTTTGCCATCTCTCTTGGCGTAGCGGCTTACGCTACATACGGTGAACGCAAGGTAGCTGCATTTATGCAGGACAGAATCGGGCCGGATCGGGCCGGTCCTTTCGGATTGCTTCAACCCATTGCAGATGGTGTGAAAATGTTCATGAAGGAAGATTTTGTCCCGGCCAACTCCAACAAATTCCTTTTTGTACTGGGTCCAAGTATAGCCATGACCACAGCCCTGATGACTGCGGTTGTCGTTCCTTGGGCTAGTCCGGTCAATGGTGTAGCCTTGCAGGTGACAGATATCAATATTGGTTTGCTCTACGTTTTCGGCGTTGTTTCTATTGGCGTTTACGGCATCATGATTGGTGGCTGGGCCTCAAACAACAAGTATTCTCTGTTGGGTGCGCTGAGAGCCAGTTCTCAGATGATCAGTTACGAAATCGCCATGGGATTGTCGCTGATATCCATCGTGATGATTACAGGCACCATGTCGCTTGGCAAAATTGTTGAGCAACAATCACTGGGCTATTGGAACGTATTTTTACAACCGCTCGCTTTTCTGATTTTTCTGATTTGCTCTTTCGCAGAGACCAATCGTGCGCCTTTTGACCTACCTGAATGTGAAACCGAATTGGTTGGAGGTTACCACACCGAATATTCCTCCATGAAACTGGGATTCTACCTGTTTTCAGAATATGTAAACATGTTCAACTCCGGCGCTATTATGGCTTCACTGTTTTTTGGTGGATACAACCTTCCATTCGCCTCCTATTTTGCGCAGATGGTCGGGCAAAACTGGATTCTCAGTCTGATACAATTCCTATTTTTCTTTGGTAAAATATTGTTCTTCATCTTTTTATTCATGTGGGTACGTTGGACATTGCCGCGTTTTCGCTACGATCAGTTGATGACATTGGGATGGAAAATATTGCTTCCACTTTCCATACTGAATATCGTAGCTACAGGCATTTTTATGTACATGAGCGGACAAATTCAATAATCACAGGATTGCATTTTTTACAAAAATCCTCCAAGAATAAGCGTTTTTACATATGCAACTTACAAACAGATCAAAACAGGTTTCCAACACCGAAATGACCTTTTCTGAAAGCCTGTATCTGCCCGCCATTTTGAACGGTATGGCAATAACTTTCAAACACATGTTCAAGAAAGAGGCCACTGTCCGCTTTCCGGATCAGGATCGCCCAATTGCGCCTGTTTACCGTGGTCAACATGTATTGAAACGCGACGAAAATGGTGCAGAGCGCTGCACGGCCTGCGGACTGTGTGCCGTAGCATGTCCGGCAGAGGCCATCACTATGGAAGCTGCTGAACGTAAAAAGGGGGAAGAAACGCTGTACCGCGAAGAAAAATATGCAGCCGTTTATGAGATTAACATGTTGCGATGCATCTTCTGCGGACTGTGCGAAGAAGCCTGTCCGAAAGAAGCCATTTTCCTCACAGACAGAATTGTAAGTGCCGAAGACCTGCGTGAAGATTTTATTTACGGCAAATCAAAATTGGTCGAAGACACGCAACACCGGGTGGATGTTACACGCAGACAAACGGAAGAGGTGCTGGAATTCAAGCACGACAAAAGCAAATACCACAACCAGACACATGAGGATGGAAAAGACATTATTCATCCCTGGAAACACTGATAAAACAGACTACAAACCATTTTGCAGCTTCGCTGCAAAATCAGACATTAAATCACAATATGATTAGTCAATATTTATTTTACTTTCTGTCATTTGTCTCCGTAATGAGCGCACTGATGGTCGTTTTTTCCAAAAATCCGGTCTACAGTGTTCTTTTTCTGATTTTGACCTTCTTCTCCATCGCGGGACATTACTTCTTGCTGAATGCCCAATTTTTGGGGATGGTGCACATTATTGTTTACGCGGGGGCCATTATGGTGTTGTTCCTTTACGTCATCATGATGTTGAATCTCAACAAAGAGGACGAACCCGGCACGACCACAATGAGTAAAATTGCAGCCACCATTTCCGGGGGCATATTGATGCTTGTATTGGTTGCTGCAACCCGATCTGTACACGGTATGGAATCTCCTGTGGCCGATTCAAGCCAGATTGGAAGTATAGAAAATCTGGGAAAAGTACTTTTTGCAGAAAACGGCTTTCTTTTACCATTTGAAATCAGTTCCATACTGTTTCTGGCCTCCATGGTAGGAGCTGTTTTCCTCAGCAAAAAAGAAATACGATAATAAAAAAGGCATCGAATCCAAGATGATTTGTTGCACTACGATTACGATAAAATTTCAATAGAAGAATATGGAACTAATACCGGGCATTTCAACAGAGCACTACATTTTCCTCTCCGTGGTGCTGTTTTGTATCGGTGCTTTTGGGGTGATGTACCGCAAGAATGCCATCATCGTCTTTATGTGCATCGAATTGATGCTGAACGCAGTGAATTTGCTACTGGTAGCCTTTTCCAGACAATGGAATGGCGCAGATGCACAGGTGTTCGTGTTTTTTGTCATGGCTGTTGCAGCCGCTGAAGTGGCGGTAGGACTGGCCATTCTGATGATGATCTACCGGAATACCGGCACTACTGACATTAATGTACTCAACAAGCTGAAGGGCTAATAGCGAAAGGACGTTTTCGGTAATGTCCATTTAATTAAGATGATTACTATGCAATTTTTATTGCGATAAACTGATATGGAACAATTAGTAAAATTTATTCCGCTTTTCCCACTCATCGGGTTTGCAATCATCGGACTTGCGAACAGACGGTTGTCAAAGGGCGTCACAGGTGTACTGGCAACTGGTTCTGTACTGGCCTCGTTCGCCATCGCAGTCATCATCTTCATGAACAGACTGGGAGGAGACGGACAGGCTGTGACCGTTACGCTTTTTGACTGGATTACGGCTGGCAATTTCAGTGCGAAATTTTCATTCCTTGTTGACAACCTGTCAACCATGTTTTTGCTGGTCATCACCGGTGTCGGAACACTGATACACCTTTATTCCATAGGTTATATGCATGATGACGACGGATTCAGAAGGTTTATGTCTTACCTGAATCTGTTTATATTTTTCATGTTGCTGCTGGTTCTGGGAGACAACTACCTGGTCATGTTCATTGGCTGGGAAGGCGTTGGACTTTGCTCGTACCTGCTCATAGGGTTCTGGTTTAAAAACATTGACTACAGCAGCGCAGCAAAAAAAGCCTTCGTGATGAACCGAATCGGTGACCTTGGACTGCTGCTGGGTGTGCTACTGATATTTACCGCTACAGGAAGCGTTACTTACGATAGTGTTTTCGCGCAGGCGGCAAACATTACCATTCCCGTAGTAACTACTGCTACCATATTGTTATTTATCGGAGCCATGGGTAAGTCAGCACAGATTCCCCTTTACACCTGGTTGCCAGATGCAATGGCAGGTCCAACTCCGGTTTCAGCACTAATCCACGCAGCTACGATGGTCACTGCCGGCGTTTATATGGTCGCAAGATCTTCTGTTCTCTATATGATGGCACCCATCTCTATGGATTTTGTGGCGTGGACAGGCGTTATAACTGCCCTATTTGCTGCATCTATTGGATTTGCGCAGACAGATATCAAGAAAGTACTTGCCTACTCTACCGTATCACAGCTTGGATTTATGTTTGCTGCATTGGGAGTAGGGGCTTTTACCGCAGGTGTATTTCACGTGGTTACACATGCCTTTTTTAAGGCACTGCTGTTCCTTGGTGCGGGTTCCGTAATCCACGCAATGCACCACGAACAGGACATCAGAAACATGGGTGGACTGGCCAAAAAGCTACCTATTACGCATGCTACTTTCCTGCTTGGCTTTCTAGCCATCATCGGATTTCCATTCTTCTCCGGTTTCTACTCCAAGGACGAGATCATCATACAGGCTCTTGCTCACAAACCTATAATCGGCTACCTGTTGATTTTTGGTGCACTGATGACAGCATTCTACATGAGCAGACTCTACTTCCTTACTTTCATGGGGAAATTCAGGGGTACTGAAGAGCAGCAACATCACCTGCATGAAAGTCCGCTCAGCATGACCGTTCCATTGATGGTACTTGCAGTATTATCCGTTGCCGGAGGTTATCTGCTGCAAGGATACATGGAGCACAACCTTACACTCGGAGCTGCAGTTACGGCAAGTACTGAAATTGAGGAGCATACACTGCACGGACTGCACAACGTCATGTGGGGTGTTACGGCTGCTGCAATTGTCATGGCCGTTATTGCATATGTTCTATATGTAGTGAAAGGCCAAAGACCATCATCTGATGCAGATATGAAAGGACTGGAAAAAACAATTTATAACAAATATTATGTGGATGAACTGTACGAATCCCTGATTACTAAACCGCTGAATTCGATATCTTCTTTTCTGTCAAATTGGATTGATATCAACGTAATCGACAGGCTGGTGAACGGAACTGGAGGCGGGATAAACGCCCTGAGCGGACAACTGAGACTAACCCAAAGTGGAAACACAGGATTTTATATCGTGGCCATGGTTTTGGGTATGGCGCTTCTGGTTGCCATCACCGTATTCATGTAACTTTTTGTGCACTCTATTATCCCGGATTAAGATTAAGGCTTTACTATTTTCATTTTCGATAAAATAATTATGCTTACTACGACCCTTATCATATTGCCATTTCTTGGAGCTATTGCAAGTATATTAAGCGGTAGGTACTCATCTCGTATTGCACTCGCATTCACGGTAGCTGAGTTGGCACTAGCCGTATTTGCTTACAATGCCTATATGATGAACCCGTCTGACGCGCTACTGACAACAAATGTTGTATGGAGCCAGACACTGGGCTCAAGTTTTCACGTCAGCGTGGACGGCATTTCGATGCTGATGGTCCTACTGACCGGATTGCTGACGCCTTTCATTGTTTTTTCTGCACAAGCAAAACCCTACGGCGAGTCGCAGTCATTTTATGCAATGGTACTTGCCATGCAAGCCGCTTTGGTAGGTGTTTTTACAGCAATGGACGGGCTTCTGTTTTATGTGTTCTGGGAACTTGCTCTGATACCCATCTGGTTTATCTGTCTGATCTGGGGAGGCGAGGGTCGCCAGCGCATTACTTTTAAGTTTTTTATCTATACTTTGGCCGGAAGTTTGTTTATGCTTGCCGCGCTTATTTATCTGTACACGAAAGCGGGCAATACCTTTGATATTCACGCGCTTTATGCAGCCGGAAATGGACTGGGTGGATGGGAACAGACCTTGATTTTCTGGGCCTTTTTTGTAGCTTTCGCTATCAAAATGCCGGTATTTCCTTTTCACACTTGGCAACCCGACACCTATACCAACGCTCCGGTACAGGGAACGATGATGCTTTCCGGTATCATGCTTAAAATGGGTACCTACGGACTAATCCGCTGGCTAATGCCTATGGTTCCGGCAGGAGTTGCACAGAACGGTTACATTGCCATTACGCTTGCTGTTGTTAGCATCGTATATGCATCAATGATTGCTATCGCGCAGAAAGATTTCAGACGCATGATTGCTTATTCATCCATTGCACACGTCGGTCTGATCGCTGCAGGTATGATGACGTTCAATGTTCAGGGAATTCAGGGTGGCATGGTGCAGATGCTTGCACACGGAATCAACGTAGTGGGGCTATTCTTCATCTGCGACATCATTTCCATGAGAATGGGCACATCTGAAATGAATGTTCTGGGCGGAATCAGGGGTGTTGCTCCACAGTTTGCGCTACTCTTCCTCATTGTTTTACTCGGAAGTGTGGCACTGCCGCTGACCAATGGCTTTCCTGGCGAGTTCCTGTTGTTGAATGGTCTTTTCCAGTACAATTTCTGGATGGCAGTCTTCGGAGGACTCACCGTAATATTCGGTGCGGTTTACATGCTACGCGGATATCAGAAGATGATGCTTGGCGAAACCAATGGTCGGACACTGGGTTTTTCAGACCTAACAACCAATGAAAAATGGGTGCTGATCCCCATCTGTATTCTGATAATTGCCATGGGTATCTATCCAAAACCAATCCTTGACCTTACTGAACCAAGTGTTAAAGCACTTATAGATGGGGTGGCCAGCGGTTGGAGTGCAAAATAAAATCAATAGCAAAGACAATGTTCGGAGCAATACCTGAAAAACCGATAATTACACCGAACAAAGAATTATTACAACAAACATAAATTATAAGTGCCACTTGGCAGCTGGCATTTTTTCTGACATATGAACGAATTACTGACATTAACCGGACTCGGTTTGTTTTCCATGATAGCCGAGATTTTCAACTTTCGCAAGGCAATTTTTCCCGTCATCGTATTGGGATTACTGGGGCTCTTGGGTCTTTGCTACATGGACTGGGGTTCATACAATAGTACGGTAACACACTTTTCTATGATGAAGGTGGACAATTTTTCTATTGCCTTCACAAGTGTACTGACAGCAACGGCACTATTCTGGTTCATGATGTCAAGGTCTTTCTTCGAAGATCAAACCAGCATGTCAGACCATTTTTCGCTTGTACTTTTTGCCCTAACGGGGGCATTTTGTCTTACCTCTTTTACCAATATCACCATGCTTTTTTTAGGTGTAGAGGTGCTTTCGCTTCCGGTATACGTGCTCACAGGAAGCAGAAAACGCGATGTTGCCTCCAATGAGGCATCTTTCAAGTATTTTCTAATGGGCTCATTTGCCTCTGCTGTATTCTTGTTTGGCACTGCGTTCATTTACGGAGCGACGGGCTCGTTTAATCTTGAAAATATTGCAACTTATCTGAGTACTCAACCCCAGTTGTCACCGCTATTTTTAGTTGGCTTGTTGCTGATGCTTTCTGCAATGGCGTTTAAAGTTGGTGCAGCACCATTCCATTTCTGGACTCCTGATGTGTATGAAGGCGCGCCAACAATTGTAACTGCATTCATGTCTACAATAGTGAAAACGGCTGCTGTAGCAGCATTTTTCCGCCTTTTTTATCTCTCTTTTTCAGGTATTCATGGAGAATATGCGGATATCATCTGGGCTATGGCGGCCCTTACCATGGTGGTCGGTAATGTCATTGCTGCCGCACAAAACAATGTAAAAAGAATTCTTGCCTATTCTTCTGTTGGACACGCCGGTTTCATGTTGATTACCATTCTTGTAATGAATGACTTCGCAGCAAAATCTCTATTGTACTACACTGCGGCTTACTCAGCGGCAGGCATTGCTGCTTTTCTGGTGCTTTATCTTGTGGGCAGTGCCAACAATGGTGAAACACCTTTGAACGCATTTGACGGATTGGTGAAACGCAATCCGATAATGGCAGGTACGATGACCATGGCATTGCTAAGCATGGCTGGTATTCCACCGTTGGCAGGTTTTTTTGCAAAGTACTTTATCTTTGTAAGTGCAGTAGAAAATGGCTATATCGGGCTTGTTGTTATCGCTATCCTAAGCTCTTTGGTGGGCGTGTACTATTATTTCAAAATCATCATTGCAATGTTTTTTGGAAAACCAGACAACCTGCCAACTTATTTCCTTACACCAATACACAGATTTTTACTGCTTTTTGTCGCTGCAATAATAGTGCTTACTGGACTATTCCCTGATTTTGTGATGGGTTTAATGACGATCTAAAAAACCGATCAGTCTCTTTCAGCCATATTAAAATTGAGACCTAGTCCCAAAAAGAAAGTATACAGCAGGGTACCTACTTGTGTTTCAATAGTTGCTTCGACCAGAAAGGAGCAGAAAACGATACAATGCAGCGCGAGAAAATACCAGTCGCGGTAATTCTTTCGGTAAAACAAAGGATAAAAAAAGGCGATCAGTAAAATGAATACCCCGAGCAAACCAGCCGCAGCATAGGTCATAACAAACTGATTGTGAGGCAACTTACATTCATTATCCTGTGGAAATACACGCTGATAGGTAGACTTGATTTCACTGTCAAGATTTCCGTATCCACACCCCATTAACGGATATCGATTGCCGATATCAATACCCACCATTATAGAACCGAAACGCTCGGAATCAGAAAAATCAGAACCTTTTCCGGCACGAAACTGCTCCATATCATACATGGAATACATGACCTTGTTTTGCAAACT
>CANHEE010000093.1 GCA_947459655.1 Lewinellaceae bacterium | reverse complement strand
GGTAATAAACAAGTATTTGTAATATTTTATCATATGTTGTATGCGCGTAAATAAAGTGTTAATCAAATCATGCATTGGTCAATTTACTTCATATGCAAGCTTGATTTTCTTGTTGATTATCAAAGATAGTAATTCTATTCAACTTTCGCTGTAAATGGATGCCTTAGTCCCTTGAACGATTTAAGGACCACTTTTACTGATCCAACGGAGAGAGGAGATTCAATCAGGAGCGGTATTTTATTTAAATCGTCAGAGACCCACAGTTTTAATTCAGATCCATCTTTAAATACCCTTCCATCAATAATTTGAGGGGAAAATCGTATGGTTTTAAAGGTACCCATGTCCTTAACAACAGTTTTTGCTTGTTTTCCAAGGTACTGAACATTCAATGGATACTCTTTTTCATCGAGTAAAATTTTTACAGGTATGTTGGTGCCTGTGTTGAGCGAATTAAATGAAATGTTTCTGCAATAATATAATATAGAAAAAATATCATGCATACATCCGCTTAAATTGAAATCGCTGCGTTTTGTATATAATTCCTGATTGCCTCGGTATGCCGTTGCTTTGCGCATGCCTTGATTGAGTACAACCTTGTCATACAACTTGTACTTGCCCTCGCTGATGTTTCTAATAGAAATTACAGGCAGAAGACTGTTCTTGTCAAGGTAGGAATCGTAATAATCTCTTACAGTGTAGAACCAATCATATGAGCGATAAGTACTGCCAACTGCCCTCAGGTGAAATTGGTTGCCGATATCCTCTACCTGCATCGTTAGCTCACCTGCGGGTACCCATACAAAATTAACATTATAATATACTTTATAGCAAAGTTCTTCTCCATGCTGAAAGGTTGTATTCCTTATGAAGCATGGATCATTATATTGTTTTGTTTTGGGAACACTTAATTCATGAATTTTTTGCGGTAGTTTTGTAAAACCTGAACCGAATACAAAAAATGTGGACAGCGCAACAAATACTGAAATTTTAAATCTATCTGTCATTGGTGCGAAATATATCTGTGTTTATTAAAAGGACCATTCCTATAAGAGCAGGAATTATTACATTCATTAGCCAAAGACTGAGAGTGGTTGCTAATATCGCTACTTGATTCGCGGAAATATACTGCCAAATGTATAGCGCAGTTCCTCCCCTTATGATGAGACCCGATACGGGAGGCAATGGAATGCTCGACTGCAGTAAAAAAACAGTTGCTACAGCTGAAATTCCAATACTGAAATCTGTCTCAATACCCATGAAATTTAGTAACAGTAAGTACTGTGAAGAGTATACAAAGTAACGGATAGCTGAAGTAAATAGTGCGATGCTGAGTTGATTGCTGCTGTATTTTTGTAAAACCTTAACATGTTCAAGCCAGCGGGATAAAATCTGCTTACAATGTTGAAGAAGTGTTATTCTTTTTACTGCTAACCGATAAAATTTCGCTGCTATATCTACGAGTATACCCGCATTGTAATAAAGAAATAGCAGCAGCAAAAATGAGCCAGCTCCAAATACGATAAAAAACCATAAAATAAGACCGGAAATCAGTGAAAAGTGATGCAGAAAGCAAATTGCTCCGATGTAGCCAAACAAAATTGTCGCAAGGAGCTGGCTAATACTTCCCAGGAACGTCGCGACAACTGATTCCACAATGTTTTCAGCTGAGATAGAAATGGCTCTTCCACCGTACTCTCCTATTCTTCCTGGGGTAAAGATTCCGATGGCCACCCCTGTCAAAACGGCCTTTATAGCTTTTACGAAATTGATTTTTTCAAATTCCAGTACCAGTAACCACCACTTTAGTGACTCAAGTAACCAGTTGACAGGTACAAGGGCCATCGCTAAATAGAGCAGCAAAGGATTACTTTCACTAAGGCGTATGCGGAAATTGCTGAGAAGTAATAGTATGTCCTGTTTGTGGAACAATTCCCACCACAAAAAAATACAAAAAGCGGCCAGGAGGCTGATTTTAATCAAAAGCGCTCCTGTATTCTTAGCCATTTGCTTTGCGGTGGTCGGCAAGAAACTGCGCGAGTCCAATATCTGTCAGAGGATGCTTCAGGAGACCGGTAATACAATTCAGTGGACAGGTCACTACATGTGCGCCGGCCTTGGCTGCCTGAACAATGTGAAGTGGTGTCCTAATCGATGCAGCGAGAATTTCAGTATCAAAAAATTGTACGTTGTAAATGTCTGAAATTTCCTGAATGAGGGCAATTCCATCCCAAGTGATGTCATCTACCCTGCCGACAAATGGCGACAAATAGGTAGCACCTGCTTTTGCTGCAAGAATAGCCTGTCCGCTTGAAAAAACCAAAGTGCAATTTGTTCTGATTTCATTGTCGTAAAAGTATCTTATCGCTTTTACACCTTCCTTGATCATCGGTACTTTAACTACAATTGTTGGGTGAATGGAAGCAAGTATTTTTCCTTCCCTCACCATTCCTTCGTAGTCTGTAGCGATAACTTCTGCGCTGACATCACCGTCACCGACAATGTTGCAGATTTTTTCGTAGTGTTTGTAGATATTGTCCTGTCCGGTAATTCCCTCCTTCGCCATGAGCGATGGATTAGTTGTTACACCATCAAGAATACCAAGGTCCTTGGCTTCGCGGATGTCATCCAGGTTAGCCGTATCGATAAAAAACTTCATAATGTTTTAGTATTTGTTACTCTGACAGATTTATTGCAGAATATTTCGGAAGGAAAACCAAAAAAGTGTCACGCACACCGCTCAACTCAATATCCTTGCTGTGTTTCCACCCTGGGGAGGTTTTCAAGGAGCTGGTCGCGTGACAACGCAAAATTATAATTAATATTTTAAAAGTGTTGTATGAGATGATGTATTTTCTCTATTCTTTTGAAATTAATTTCCAATTGCACAATTAAATCCTACATTTCTCTCGGGTGGCAATTTAATAACTAAGTATAGCATTATTGGTAATTGAGTCTGTCATGTGCGGCTCCAATTTTTTGACCTGAAATAATCCCTGCCTGGTTTCCCATTGGGTAGTGAATGCCGCCGTATAGTCTTGATAGTGCAGCTTCTTTTGCAAAATCCGTGAAGGAATTAAAGCTGCGTGGTGTGCCATCTATATCTTTTCTACCTTGGTTGGTTTTGTCAGTAAAGGCATAGTTTTCACCAAAGAGTCTAGTCAGGACATAGGCTGCTGCTCCAGATTGAGACGAATGACCAGAAGTATATTCTGGAAACGGCGGTGTAGCAATAAGCGGTTTCCATGAAGCATCAATGTTTTGCTTGATGTAGGTTTCGGGCCTCATTACATTGTAAACATACTTACATTTCCAACAGCAAATAAATGCATCTGCTGTAGCGATTCCTACTCTCATTAAAATTTCTGCGGCTCTGTCCAGCCGTTCGCCGCGCTCTTCAATAAGTTGCTTTGCTATGGCAATTGAGTGCCCTGGAGGTGTTACAGTTCCACCACCATCAGCCCAGAAAAGTGCAATGGTTTTTTGTTCAGGACTTACATTTTTGACCGTTTGATAAACGGTACTGGCCTGATTGTAAAAATCGCTCGTTGTAGCTGTACTGAAAGGGATTGGCAATGGAGGCGCTGATTCTGCAATACTACTGGGCACAAACGCCCTGGCCATTCCCCAGTATGGTTGGAGCGGGATTTTTTGGGCACCTGTTGGGACCCAAAAACCTGCACCAACGGGAACAATATAGCTGGATGGAAAGTTCTTTCTGAAACCCTCATGTCCTATCAAATCAGTCGTGGACCAACCATAGACAGCATTTGCAATCTGCTCGCCGAAGGATTCAGAACGCACCAGTACTTCTTCTGTGATTCCGAATTTCCGATGTTCTATCTGAAAGTAATTTTTTATGATTTGAATACTGTCGAAAAGTTTCTTTTTGGATTCCGGTTGAGGGAACATCAATGTGTTGATTCGGGCAAGTGCTGAATTAGCCACTGCAGGCCAGTAGTATTCCTTATTGTTTTCCGGTAGCGGAACATTGCCAAACTGAGTCAACTGACCAGACATTGTTTTGTAGTTGGTGTTACCTGGCCGAAGGGCTTCATATAGTGTCACACCAATGTAACCAAGATTTCTTGATGCTACAGGCGGCGTATAGCCACTAGTTGTTTTGATTAGGTTCAATGTATGCGTGTACCAGTCTGCGACGATCTTAGCATCGTATTCAAATGATTTCTTACCTAGATAATTTTCAGTTACGTCATTATCATCCATTTTACAAGAAGTAACGAATAATATTAGCGCGAAAAAAAACAGGTGCGGGAAAAATGAGAACCTTTGTTTCATGTAATGGTAGGGTTTAATGTCTATGCAAACTAATAAAGTTTATGCTCAACAAAATGAATAGAGCGTAAAAATGAAATGCGAATAATTATATTTGGTATTTTTTATCTGTCCTAGTGCAAAATAAAAGAAAACTTTTTGAAAGTGCAAAAATATTTGTTTACCAAATAGTGCTTAAGGAATTTAAACTTTTCAATTTAACTGCGTTTTGTAAGTGCTGGAGGAACATATATTACTGAATTACGTAATGTTAATATTGATTTGCGCCATTTAGCGTATATTCTGAACTTATACTATGCACCACATTTAGTAGTTATGGGTCCGTGTGAAGATTGCCATTTTTTTTGGTATACAATAAATATTGGCTTTGTAATCTTTCTTGCAATTTGGTAGCTTTTACGTGTTTAAATCTGAAAATAAATACAAAATGAAGAATGTTTTTTTTCTAATCTCGGTAATGATTTGCTGCGGTGAGATGTTATTTGCCCAATCGTATATCAATGCAAGAGACAGCGTTTTTTTAACTGTTAATGAATTCCAGGAAAAGCTCATTACCCACAGAATCGGACCTAAACAAACAGTTTATTCACTTGGAAAATTTTATGGGCTAAAGGTTAGTGAGGTATATTACTACAATCCTGAAATAGACGGTAAAGATCCCAAAATTGGTCAGATTGTTAAAATACCAATTCCCAATAAGGCTATAATCAGAGTACGGGACATTCATTTTAATCCAAGGAAATTTGTTCCGTTGTATTATCGTGTCCAAAAAGGAGAAAATTTAAAAAAAATTGCCGAAGGATATTTCAATATGATTTCGGACACATTAATCAGCCGTAATAAAATTCGTGGTAAGGAATTAAAAGTAGGTCAGGTTATGCAAATTGGATGGATTAGTGTAAATGGCGTTTCTGCGGGTGTGCGCGAAATTAAAGGACCGGCAATAGTCGCTGCAATATCAAGTTTGAAATCTACACATCAGGAAGAAAGTATTGGAAAAGTAATGATTAGTAGTAGTGGTGTCGCATTCTGGCAAAAAGACTCCAAGCTTAAAGGAGATCTTTATGCTCTGCATCGAGATTGTCCCGAAAATAGTATCATTGCTATCCACAATCCTGCTAGGAACAAAACAATTTATGCCACAGTTATAGGAACAATTCCTGCCGGTGCCTATGACAGCAATATTGAGATTATTGTTTCTCCGAGAGTTGCAAAGCTATTGGGCGCCGTCGATGCACGTTTTTATGTTAAATTGAAGTACTTTAAGTAAAAAGATTTTTACTTACCTGATGTCCAAAATAAATGATATTGTTAGCTATGTGTCTAATTGGAAAGAAAATAAATATTTAAATTTTTCTAAAGAGGCTTTGATATATTACAATTTGCACTTACATTTGTGGGCTGTTTTTGTGCTCAAGAAAGTATGATAGTATAAAACAATGCATTTTTAGCTGCCCCTAATGGCGCCATCCCAAAACCGAATTGTACCGCAGGTATAATTTTCAAACTAAAACCGAACAACAAGAGGTTGTCATTGAAGAAATGACAACCTCTTTTTTTACCAAGGTTTACTGAATTTAAATACTATATTTCAGAGCAACTTTTAGGCGTTGCGGTTGATGCAGTTAAGATCCTCAAAAGCAAGTTTTAGCCTTTCAACAAAGTACTTTTCTCCCTCTCTGAGCCACACCCTCGGGTCATAATGTTTCTTGTTGGGTTTATCGGGTCCTTCAGGATTTCCGATTTGTGACTGAAGATATGCAGATTTATTGTTCACGTAGTTTCGGATTCCCTCTGTAAATGCCCACTGCATGTCTGTATCAATATTCATCTTAATGGCGCCATATTTAATGGCTTCCCTGATTTCTTTACGGGATGACCCGGATCCACCGTGAAAAACAAAGTTTATCGGGGTTTTTCTTCGGATGTTGTGTTTGGCTCTTAGAAACTCTTGGCTATTGTGTAAAATTTTCGGCGTTAATACTACATTTCCAGGCTTGTAAACACCATGCACATTACCAAATGCGGCTGCGATAGTAAAATTTTTACTAATTTTTGAAAGCGTCTCATAGGCAAAAGCAACATCTTCGGGTTGTGTATACAACTTTGCATTGTCTACATCAGTATTGTCTACTCCATCTTCCTCACCACCAGTCACGCCAAGTTCTATCTCAAGAGTCATTTTCATTTTGCTCATCCTGGTAAAATAATGAGCGCATATTTCTATGTTTTCTTGAAGAGACTCCTCAGACAAATCCAACATGTGCGAACTATACAACGGTCGGCGATTTTTTCGGAAATAGGCTTCACCTGCATCCAGCAGACCATCAATCCACGGCAAAATGTTTTTGGCGCAGTGATCGGTGTGTAAAACGACTGAGACACCATATGCTTCCGCTAGTTGATGAACATGTAGCGCCCCTGCAATTCCACCGGCAATAGCTGCCTTTTGACCATCGTTGCTGAGACCTTTACCGGCATAAAATGCGGCGCCACCATTTGAAAACTGGATTATAACGGGTGAATTGACTGCTTTTGCAGCTTCCATAACTGCATTAACAGTTCCTGAGCTGACTACATTAACTGCGGGTATAGCAAAATTGTGCTGATTGGCATAATTGAAAAGGTCAGTAACCTCCTTTCCATGCAATACGCCCGATCTGAATTTTGACATAAATGAAGATTTGAGGAATGGATAATTAATCGATAAATTCTGACTTAAAGACCAGACTGTTTCTATCAGGGCTTGTGGATATTATAGCTATTTTCGTACTCAGTTGCTTCTCCAAATATTGCACCAATGTTCGTGCATTATTAGGTAGTTGTGAAAAAGTCATGGCTTCCTCCAATGTAGTATTCCAACCCGGAAAAGTTGTGATAACAGGTTCAATTTGCACCGAATTAATGTCGAAAGGTACTGTACTTATTTCTTTGCCGTTAATAGTGTAGCCTGTGCAAACACCGATTTCATCAAAGCTGTTCAGTACATCAATTTTAGTTAGAACAATTTGCGTAACTCCGTTGAGCATAATGGTATACTTCAACTGTACAAGATCTATCCATCCACAGCGTCGGGCACGACCAGTCGTTGATCCAAATTCAAAGCCTTCCTTTCGAAGCTTTTCACCTGTCTCGTTGTCCAATTCACTTGGGAAGGGACCAGATCCCACGCGGGTACAATATGCCTTTGATATTCCAATAACCTCACCAATTTTCCCTGGTGCAACACCAAGTCCGCTGCAGACTCCTGCGGTAAGTGTGTTGGAGGATGTTACAAAAGGATAAGTACCGAAATCAATATCTAGCATAGAACCCTGAGCACCTTCGGCGAGTACTTTTTTGCCATGCTCCAGAGCTTCGTTTATGTAGTATTCCGCATCAACAAGTTGTAGAGATTTTAGGCAATTCAGGGAATCAAACCATTTTTTCTCCTCAGCGTCCAGATCAAATTCCACAGATGGGTAGATGGATGCAAGAGCGAGATGTTTGTTTTTTAGCGCATTGTATTTTTCAAGAAAATCGACACTTTCAATATCACCCACACGAATGCCGTTTCTTCCCGTTTTGTCCATATATGTTGGTCCGATACCTTTCAGCGTAGATCCAATTTTCTCCTTGCCTTTTGCAGCCTCTGAGGCAGCATCTAGCAATCTATGCGTTGGCAGAATCAGGTGCGCTTTCCGGGAAACGAGAAGTCGTTTTTCAAAATCAATGTGGTTGTCAATGAGGTTGTTGATTTCCTTTTCAAACGTTATGGGATCAAGCACTACGCCATTGCCAATGAGGTTAATCAGATTAGGTCTGAATATACCTGAAGGAACCGTGTGCAGTACAAATTTTTTATTGTCAAAAATCAGGGTATGGCCGGCGTTGGGTCCACCCTGAAAACGAGCAACGATGTCGTACTTGTTGGCAAGATAATCCACAATTTTACCTTTTCCTTCATCACCCCACTGCAATCCCAATATTACGTCTATTTTCATAAATTTCGTTGTTGCTTTTTATTGTTTTTTGATGTCTTTTGACATAAATCAATCAATTACTACTAAATTCTTCTGCCTTCACGCATGATCCGCAAATGCCATAAAGATTTAGCGAATGATGTGTTATTTCAAAGTTCAGTAAATCTGCAACCAAATTTTTAATTTGCTGAACGCGTGGATCACAAAATTCAACCACCTTGCCACAATGGGCACAAATCACATGGTCGTGCTGCATATATCCATAGGACTTTTCATATTGTGCAAGGTTTTTCCCGAATTGGTGTTTTTTAACCAGGTCGCAATTGACGAGTAACTCCAGCGTATTGTATACTGTAGCCCTACTAACCCTGTAATTGCAGTTTTTCATATGTATGTACAATGCCTCAGCATCGAAATGATCGTTTCGGCGGTATATTTCCTCGAGAATGGCAAACCTTTCAGGTGTTTTTCTGTGGGATTGCTTTTCAAGATACTTCGAAAATATGTTCAGTACCTCCTTGACGATGGTTTCGGTGTCTCGTAACATTGTGCAAAGATATGTAATTTGGCTATGGAAAAGTAATGATTACCCTAGTTTAGGTAAATATTTATACAGTCGTACCAGAGTGTTCCCATATTATTCATGCGGCGATAACCCCGCAAAGATTTTATTGTGTATATTTGTTGTGAATAACATGTAAACTTTCCAAATGAAGCGTTTTCTCAACTGTATTTTCATTTCATTTTTTATTTTGTTCTCTTTTATTGCATGCAATAAGACCGATTCTGATCTTGATTTGTCGGTGAGTCCTGTAAAAAATCCCCCTGTAACCACTACTCCACCCCGAGACACCAGTTTTCGTCCAATTGTCATGATTCACGGCTTGCTGGCTTCAGGGGATACTTATACATCTTTCGCACAGCGTTTCAGCTCAAATGGCTATAAATGGTCGCGACTTTTTGTTTTCGACTGGAATACACTCGCTCAAGGAGCTAATGATATTTCTAATCTGGACAAGTTTATTGACCAGGTTCGTACTACTAGTGGTTACCCTCAGGTTGAGTTGATTGGCCATAGTGCAGGTGGTGGTCTGGCATACAATTACCTCAAAGATGCTTCCAGAGCAACAAAAGTTGCTCATTATGTGCATCTTGCAAGTGGCAGCCAGTCTTCTGCCGCAGGGCCGACAGGAAATGTACCTACTCTGAATATCTGGTCCGATGGTGATAAGGTCGGGCAGAGCGGCAATATTTCCGGTGCAAAAAATGTTAAAATGAATGGACTGGATCACTACCAGGTTGCTACTTCGGCAGCAAGTTTTGAAGAGGTTTTCCAGTTCTTTAAAAATGAGAAACCACAAACAACTGGAATTACATGGGAAAGCAATCCCTGTATTGGCGGCCGGGTGGTTACCTTCGGTGAAAACCAGCCTGCAGCCGACGCAATAGTCAGCGTTTATGAGGTCAATTCTATTACAGGTGAACGTGTTTCAGATAAGCCAATGTACCAGACCAAGACCGATGTCAATGGCCACTGGAAGCCTGTAATTGTAAGACCGGGTATCTATTATGAACTTGAAGTAAAAGAGGTCGGTCCCGGAAAAAGAGCGCTTCACTATTATAGGGAAGGATTTACGCACAATAATCTTTTGGTTTATCTACGTACTATTCCGCCACCTACTTCATTAGCGGGTTTTTTATTGAGCGGATTGCCAAACAATCCTGAACAGAGTGTCTTGAATGTATTTTCCTCCTCACAGGCAGTCGTGAGCGGTCGTGATAGCTTAACAGTCGACAATAGTCTGATGTCCACTGCATCTATTGCTCCGGCCAGTAAAACGATGATTGCATTGTTTTTATACGACAATAATAAAAACAACAAAAGCGATTTTACACCGATAACATTATACTCATCACTGTCCTTCTTAAATGGAATAGATCAGTTTTTCGAAACGCAAAAGACTGATCCAATTGTTGTACAAATGAACAATAGAAGACTTGCGCTGAGGAGATGGAAAGCATCAGATGACATTATCATTGCCGTATTTGATTAGGTAATAAAAAACAAGTACTTTTGCGCTCCTTTTGAAAAGAATGGTAAAGTATGAAAATATTAAATGAGTTGGAGGTAAAGGTGGCGGCGGCAGTTAAAGAACTTTACAACGCTACAATTGATCCTGCGGCAGTAAAAATAGAAATTACCAACAAGGAATTTGAAGGAGATTATACCGTAGCAGTATTTCCTTTGGTGCGATTTTCCAAAAAGTCTCCGGAGGTTACCTGTCAGGAAATTGGTGATTTTTTAAAAGTGCAAATACCTGAAATAGCTGCATTTAATGTCATTAAGGGTTTCCTAAATATTACGTTAAGCAATGAATACTGGAAGCAGTACCTCTTCGAAATTCAGAAAATTGAAGCGTACGGAAATAGCAAATCCAAAAATGAGAAAATTGTAGTTGAGTATTCCTCACCCAATACCAACAAGCCACTGCACCTTGGGCACGTACGTAATATCTTACTGGGGTGGTCATGTATCAAGATACTCGAATCGGCCGGTTATAATGTAATCAAAACCAAAGTTGTTAATGACAGGGGCATCGCTATATGTAAATCCATGCTTGCATGGAAGCTTTTTGGCAATGGTGAGACTCCAGATAATTCTGGGAAAAAAGGTGACCATCTGATTGGCGATTACT